>CAYYMP010000001.1:0-23207 GCA_964472915.1 uncultured Dehalococcoidales bacterium
GTAACCAGGGCGGTGGTAACTCCGGTGGTGGAGGTGGCAACTCTGGCGGTGGCGGTAACTCTGGCGGCGGCGGAGGCAACTCAGGAAAAGGTGGCGGACCGAAGAAATAATCTTCGTGTTCTCAGCTAACTGAATAGCGAAAACGCAGAAGCGCTCTTGGGATGCACCCTGGGGCGCTTCTTTTTTTGTCTTTTGCCCGAAGCTTTTTGAACAGGGGTTTTGCTACTGTTCGCCGAGCAATGACGCAGTCCACTCCAGAACAATCACTCCAGGTCGAAGGTCGTCCTAATCTCGACGCGTACATCGTTTATGCAGGTCGAGGACTACGCGACATGGGAAGAGGACTCATCGCCGTGATCATGGCGATCTACCTTTCCGCAACTGGCCTATCTATTCCTCAAATTGGGTTGGTACTGGGAGCGAGCCTGGTAGGTGGGTTCGTTCTGTCACTTGCGGTTATGTTCACAGCGAACTGGATTTCGCGCCGGATTTGGTTTGCTTTTATTGCCCTACTAACCGGACTCATGATCATCGTGCTGATGGTGACAGAGAACGTTTGGTTGATAGGAGTTGCATCGTTCTTTGGATCGTACGCGGGAAGTGGAATGCACTGGGGACCGAGTCTTCAACTTGAACAACAGTCGCTCACTGAAGTTTCTACACCTGCGAACCGAACCCGGGTGTTCTCTAATCTTTCGATCAGTTCAGCTGGTGGTCGTGCAATTGGTAGTGCACTCGTTGGTATTGCGACGTACCTGATCGGTGTTCGAGGTTGGGAGCTAATCGATGCCTACAAAGTGCTGCTAGCGATCTATCTCGGTATCAACCTGGTAAACGCAGCTATTTACCTTGGACTTTCTTCTGCAGTTGAATCGAAACTCCCGAGTGGCGAACAGCTTGTAAATCCATTCAAATCCAAGGCAAAGCGTCCGGTGCTTGGAATGTCTGCGTTGTTCGGAATCGACTCATTTGCCGGTGGAATGATCTTCGATTCATTCTTCGCACTGTGGATGGTCGAAAAGTACGACATGAGCGAAGGGACGGTCGGAGCGATCCTGATTGGGACGCAGGCGTTGAACATGGTTTCAATCTGGTTGGCACCCTACGTCGCTGCTCGAATCGGGTTGTTGAACACGTTCGTATGGACCCAGGTCGTGTCGAATGTGATTTTGATTTCTTTTGCGTTCTCACCCGCGGTATGGATTGCTGTCTTCCTGTGGATGGCGCGTGGCATATTCGACGAAATGGATGTCCCGACGAGACAGGCTTACATGATGGCAATCGTTCCGCCAGAGGAGCGTACGGTGATGGCAGGGTCGGCGAACCTGGGTAGAGGAATCGGCAGGATGCCTAGTTCAACCGCAACGGGCTTTCTGTGGGCAGGTTCGTATACGGTGGCACCCTGGTTGTTTGGAGGCGGTCTCAAGCTCGTCTACGACTTCTTGATCTACTTCTCGTTCAGGAACGTGGCGATAGACGATCAACAACTGGAGTCATCGCACTAACGACCGGTGTACATCATCGCCAGGGACGGGTCGATGATTTCATGATCGATGCCGGTTGCCTCAGCTGAACGTTTGCCACGTTCTGTGGTTAGGATCGTTCCGCCAGATCCGATCGGGCGTCCGTCGAGCATGATGAGCTCGCCACCGACAATACCGTGGCTAGCCACACCTTTTTCTGGATCGATCACTGTGATGTCGGCGTCTTTGCCGGGCGAAAGGCGACCCTTATTCGGCAGCCCTATCATTTTCGCTGAGTTGTAGCTGAGTTTTTGGACCAATTCCATGGGCTCAAGAGCCCCGAACTTAACCAGTCGCATGCCCTGCTCAATATTTACATTTCGAGGAAGTGCTCCAGCGTCACTGCCAATAGCGTCGACAATGAATTCTCCGTTGTGGTTTTTCGCGGCTGTTAGCTGGAACCCGGATATTGGGTTGTTTACTGGAAAACTCATCGGGACATCGGTGTTGCCTTTATCAAACAGTTCAACACCGCGTTCGCCCGACACCAATACGAGTCCAGTTCGAGTTTCTTCTACCGTAGACGCATATCCGTTTCGCAACGCTGCACGTATTCCGTCAGCGGTCGTTTCGTAGTTCTCGAGCCTCAAACAGTTCTGGCAAACATCTGCCTCAACATTTCCATCCGAGTCACACTTACCCAACGTAAAGTTTGGTCGCGCAAGATGAACTTCGGAAACTACCTGGTCGCGCAGCGATTCAAGGATTGAGAGTGACTCACGAATTTCGTCGTCAACCGGCAATATCGACCCACGGCAATAGGCGTTGATGTGCGCGACGTGAACTCGTCTATCAGTACCAAGGATTGACGGTAGTTCTCTCATTCCGTCAAGACGAGATCCGGACTCAGTGGTGCCTATGTGGTAGGCGACATAAGCACCAAGATCGTTCGCTTCACCAATGAAATGACCGGTTTCCTCGGGTGTGAAGGGGTAATAGCCACCCCATAGTTTGATCCCAATTGATCCGGCATCGAGCGCAGTTTCAACGATGCCCCGAACGGTTGATTGCGACAAACTGCCTTCCGGCACGGTCTCGCCAGGTTTGAGATACCCGAGGGAGGCAACATTGACACCGGAACCGCGAGCTTTGATTCCCTCTGTAAGTGCATCCATGCTGCCACCGAGGTCGATGACGGTAGTTGCACCAGCGGCTGCAACCATTTGCAATCCCATCCCGCGTATTCGACCCAGGTCGCTGGCATTGGCGACGTGAACGTGGGTATCGATCATTCCCGGAATGACCCAATTCCCGTTCACATTGAGAACATCGTCTGCATTTGATTGATCGATTCCGGGCTCGATTAGCTCGACGATACCGCCTCGTATCGCGACGTCGGCGAAACCATCGAAATTTGTTTCTGCGTCGATGACTCGGCCACCGGTGATCACTAAATCAAATTGCTGCAACAGAAGTTCCTCACCATTTCTCTTCGGTGTGAGGCAAAATTTAACCCGTGTTTCTCTACAAATGCGAGGACATTACTTCGCAATTCGACTGGAAGATTTCCGAGTGCCCAATTCGATACGACAGATTTCACTGATTTTTGCAGTCGTTGTTGCTGCGCTGGTCGCGACAGCCACGACTGTCCAGGCGCAAGAAGAAGAGCCGATTGTTGGGTACAAAATCTTGGGCGAAGATGTCGCCGGGCCCTACAGAATTCAAGTTCAAGTATCGCCTGAGAACCCTGTCGTCGGAATCACGCGAGTAGCCGTTCGTGTTCGAGATGCTGAGTCGGGGGAGGACTTGCATGAAGTCTTCGTCCGCGTCTTCGGAACTCCGGCGGATGAAGGTGAACGGCAGTATTCACCTGCCCTCAACTCCCCGGCAGATCGAACTTTCTATCTCTCTCAGCTCGATCTTGAGACGGCCGGTCAGTGGGGCATTGACGTTGAGGTTGAATCAGATCTTGGCCAGGGCTCTACTGTGATGCCGGTTCTCGTTCAATCGCGAGTTCGAAGCGGTAGTGGTAACGGATGGGGGACCGCTCTGTTCGTGCTAGTTTCTCTGTCTTTCGTTGGCGGTGGACTGTGGCTCTGGTACTCATCAAAGAGAGCACTGCGTGAGCGTGAGGAACGCGCCAAACAGGGATAGCAATCTCAGATTCGCAGTTCCGAAAGTTCGCGACGAAATCTATCGCGTACATCTCGAATTCAACCTGAATTCTTGACCCCAATAGCACGTAGTGCTACTTTTGCGGCATCTAAAAGGGTGCGCGGCTACCCGTTCGGAACCGGTCTCCGGTGTGTCGCCCGCTCACCTGACTGGCAACTCCAGGTTGGAATCAAGGTCCGACCAGATAGGAGCACGTATGACTGAACCAGTAAGGTTTGAAGCTGAGGATGCCACCCCCCAGGTGCGCGATCGCGGGATGATTTCGGAGGCGGCTCCGTTTGTCGCTGCGGTTGAGCGACTGATGATCCGAGTTCGCAGCGCGAAGCTCAGCGATCACACCCAGATGATCGACAATCTACAAGCATGGATTGATCGAGCGATGTCAGGTGGAATAGACGTTCTGCGCGACGGGGACCAAATACTTGGAACGCTAAGTGCAAACGTGAACGAAATGATTCACTCCCGCACGATGTTGCGTCGTGTAGTTGCACCAATGGCGGGGCTAGCAATTCTCGCTGGAGCGCTGTCTGCAACCACAATTGTGGTTTCTGGATTCGATGCGCTTTTCTTGTCGACTCCGCTTGAGATTGTTTTTGCTGCGATTATTTTCGGTATCGCAGGTAGTGCGTTCTCAGTTCTGCTTCGCACTGTGACCATGCAACTCGAGTACACCGATAAAGGTGCGCTATTCATGGTTGGTCTGGCGCGACCTCTTGTTGGTGGAGTACTTGCGATGGCAGTGTTCGCACTATTCGGTGCTGGAGTGATCTCACTCCCATTGGTTTCTGACCAGGAGAACACCACTCGAATCGGATTCCTCGCAGGTAAGGGCGGTAGCGGAATCATGGCCGGTCAGCTGGCTCTGTTCGCTTTCGCATTCGGCGCAGGAATTCTCGAGGGTTACATCACTCCTCGATTCTCACGGGGTGTTGCACGAGTAGCTGAGCGAGTTAGCTCCGTAACTTCGTAAGCCATAAAACGTAACTAAGAGAAACGCCGACTCAATTTGAGTCGGCGTTTTTTTGTTCTCGTTAATTCGATTGAGCCGCGGGATCCATCAACACAAGAAACACGATTGCGACGATGACGACCGTAATCAACAGTCCCAGAGGAAGTAGCCAGACATAGAATTGTCTGTTTGGCCGCAAATGCGGATTTTCCTTGTAAACCTGCTCTTCGACTCTTTTTGCGAACTCTTTGGCGGTGTAGGTAGGGTCGTAGTTGGAATGATTGTTCATCGTAAGGATTTCGACTATTCAACCGGAGTTTCAGTCGGTGTCATGTTCAGCAACACGGTGATCACAACAACTACCAGTACTAGCAGGATTGCGAGGAATATGAGTTGACCGCGTAAAGTTCGTTTAGGTCGCAAGTGTGGATTGTTGGCGTAAATCTTGGCCTCGTGAGCCGCCGACTCCATGCGAGCTCGGAAGTTCGGATCATTCATGCCGCTACTACCTCGCTAGACCGGAACACCCCAGAACACGAAGGAAAGAATAGCGAGGACGAAAATTCCGATTACGATCCACTTCGGTAAACTTGATCGCAATTCGGATCGTCGTGGGTTCTTGCCGTTTCGAAGGGTTTGGATCGCACGCCCTCTTGAGTAAGCTTCCGCTCCGAGCCTTGGACCATTGTTCTGGTTCAACTGGATCCTCCTGAATACATGTCAATGTATGTCAGTTATGAAACACGCCTGAACTATACACGAGGGTACGATACTCAGTTCGTTACGGATTAGGTCAAGATTTGACTAACCGTCGAAAGCAGCCAATTGCTCGGCGAAAGTGAATACGGCTGGTAATCCACCGGTGTGAAGGAACACAACGGTTTCATCCTCGCTGAACCCACCGTCTTCTACCTGGTCGATCAAGGCAGCCATGGCAGTCCCCGTGTAGTTCGGGTCGCAAATGATTGCGTCGGTTTGGGCGGCAATGTGAATTGCTTCAGCGACCTGAGGAGTCATGACGCCATAACCCTCACCTACGTACTGATCTAGCACTCGCATATCACTTTGCTCAAAGGTTACTGGCAGATCGAGCAGTTCCTGGATGTCCTTGTTGTGCTCGAAGATGTACCCGCTCAAAGGCACGTCATAGTTGACTGTCACACCCGTGAACTTCCAGTCGAGCCCCATCGCCTTTGCAGCGATTATCAATCCGCAAAGTGACCGACCTGCAACCCCGATGATGTGGACGTTCTTGAGATTTTCTCGCTCAATCTGCTCTCGAAGTTCAATACCGGCTTGTACGAACCCGACCATTCCGACGATACGCGGGAACAGGTGCTCCTGGATCAGGTACGGCTTGTGACCTTCGGCTTCCAGGTCTTCTTTCAACTTTGCTGCGTAGCCATCGGCATCGCCTGACTGGAATTCGTCGAGTAGATGTAGCTCAGCACCTAGGATCTTGTCGATCAGCAAGTTCCCTTGGACTTTTCTGTGGGCGGCGTGTTTCAAGACCAGGATGTAGCGCATTCCAATCTTGTTTGCAGCCGCGGCGGTCATTCGGGCGTTGTTCGAGTGGTAGTCCATGATGTTGATCATCACGTCGTAACCTTGCTCAGCGACGTGAGGCATCTCGAACTCGTAGTGACGTGCTTTGTTACCGCCGTACGCCAGGCCCGTCAGGTCCTCTCGCTTGATCCATATGTCGGGGCCACCCAACCGCTCAGTCAACCGCGGCATTCGCTCCAACGGAGTCGGCAGGTGTGCCATTTCCATTCGAGGAACCTTGTCGACATGAGATTGCAGTTGTTCGGGAGTGAGAGGCATGGAATTAGTTTGAAGTGGGTCGGGTGAGACAGATGTATTTTGATCTGGTCGAACGTGTTGTCATCCTGAACTTGTTTCAGGATCACGATTGGTGGCTAAGACTAACCTCATTTGATGAAAAAGCGCTACTTCGTTTACATACTCTCCAATGAGAAGCGAACTCTCTACACCGGGGTTACGAGTGATATCCAAGCGCGCGTTTTCAGGCACAGAAGCGGACTCGGTTCTCGGTTTACGAACAAACACTACATCTACCGCCTTGTTTGGTTTGAGGAGACGGACGAAGTTCAGGTGGCAATTGCGCGCGAGAAGCAGTTAAAGCGATGGCATCGGCGTTGGAAGCTGAACTTGATTGAAGCCGCTAATCCAGGATGGGCTGATTTAGCAGAAGGTTGGTATGGGTCCGCTGATCCTGAAACAAGTTCAGGATGACAACACATGCGTTCAGTGTCTGATTCGAATACATTAAGCCGTTAATCCTGATTGGGTCGATCTTGCTGCGGACTGGTACGACTAAAGACGTGCGCAGGTCGACGTTTGACCCCGATTTTCATCGGGGTGGCATTCGTTGCACCGGTGGATCGAGCTGAACTTGATTGAAGCCGCCAATCCTGAGTGGGTAGATTTGGCAGCTAACCGGTACGACTAGCTATTAGATCCTGAAACGAGTTCAGGATGACAGTACCTGCCCAACCCGCTTCAGTCCAAAAACTTGTCGGCGTGGGCGAATACTTGTGGCAGTCCGCCTGAGTGGATGAAGCAGATCGTCTCTTCAGGATCGACGCGACCTGTTCGCAGTTCTCCGATGAGGCCGCTCATTGACTTGCCTGTGTAGTTGGGGTCGAGAACAACGCCTTCGGCTTTGCCAACCAGCTTGATCGCTTCGATAACTCGGTCGTCGGGTACGCCGTAGGCAGGTCCTCGGTAGTCGCTGAGCACCTGTAGGTCGCCGTCTTCCAGCGACTGTTCGAACCCGAACATTTCAGCAACTTGTTGAGAACGGTTGTTGGTCACTTCGTTGAAGTCGCTAATCTCGCCTGGAGAATATTGAATTGCAGTCGCTCGCCAATCGAGTCCACGGTTCTTCCCATAAAGCCTCAAACCAGCGATCGAACGTCCAGTTAGGCCCCAGAAGCGAACAGGTCCTTCGACCCCGGCTTTTTCCAGCTGAACTTCGAGTTCTGTTCCAGTCTCAAGAAATCCGATCATTCCCATGATGTCGGCGAAGGGGTCGTCAGGAAGAATGTACGGCTTTCGCCCCGCCTCTTCCTCGTCTTTGAAAATCTTTTCCGCTACCTGTCGTGAGTATTCAGATGGAACTCGGTGAATTACCGCGCCCATCAGTTTGCAGAGCAGCAAGTTTCCAGTGAGCGGTGCATCGAGCTCGTCTTGCGAAACGATGTGGTATTTCAACCCTGCACGTGCACAGCCGGCAGCGATGAATCGTGCCTGGTTCGAGTGGTAGTGGTTGATGTTGATAACGGTGTCGTAACCCTCTTCGAGAACGTGAGCAATCTCGAACTCGAAGTGTCGACCCTTGTTGCCACCAAACGCCAGACCGGTCACATCATCACGCTTCACAAGCATCCGATTCGGAACATCCACGCCCTGGTCAATGAGCGCCTGCTTCAACCGGTCAAACGGCTCCAGCGGTGTGTTCAAATGTGACAGCTTGAAACGAGGAAGTTCTTCGAGCTTAGCGAGTACCTGTTCTCGGGTAGTCAATCGAAAACTCCTATGCTTGAGTCGGTAGCCAGCCCCATGGTCGAGGTCCATGGTCTAGAGGTTGTGGAACGCCATCTTTGATTGCCATTACTGGATTCACCGCCTGGGAGCCTGAACCTGTGTTTCCAGATGCTTCATGGAACAGGAATTCGCCTTCGACCAACTCTACGATTGAAATATCGGCGGTAGTTCCGGCGGAGAGAGAACCTAGCTCATCTCCAAGTCCGAGAATTTCCGCTGGCTTCGAAGTTGTCATACGAATTGCGTCCTCAAACGAAATTCCGAGTGACATAACCTTGCCCATACATTCCGTGAGCGAGAAGACAGGACCGGCGAATCGGCTCATCGCTGTGATGTCGGAACTGATGGTGTCGGGTATGAACCCCTGATCGAGCACAGCTTTGGCTGACTCGAACGAGAAGTTTCCTCCACCGACTCCAACGTCGAAGTAAACACCGGCGTCACGAGCATCTTGGGCTTGTGAAATCAACGAACCGTCGGCGAGAAGCGCACCAACTGCGCCACTCAAGGTGTGAGTGACGACATCGCCTGCGGTGAGAATGTCGGTGAGCAAAGTAGGTGTGAGATCAGCAGCAACGGGATCCTGACCGGCAATGTCGCCAACGTGGACCATCATGAACCCGTCACCACCAACTGCCATTTCCTTGGCTGCTCTGGGCATGTCGAGTCCGAGTGCCGTTATTCCTGGCGAAACCATTCGGGCTTTTACACCTACGACAGAACCAGACGATTGAATCGCGGCAATTCCAGCTTCGACGTTGATGTCTTCGGCGCTTTTGACTTCTGGAAGATTTGCTACGCCCATTGAACCAACGTTGATCAAGGTTAGAAGTCGTGTTTTTGCGCTCGGAACGAGAAAATTTACAACTCCGCCAACGTTCAAGGCACCAACTGAACCGGCATCGAGCACGCTCGTGACTCCAGCGCTGACACCTGCAACATCGGGCTCAACCATGAAGTTTTCACCTGCAGGCATTCGAACGCCACCGACCGCGTGAGTGTGCAGGTCGATTAGTCCGGGAGTGACGACCTTTCCAGAGGCATCAATGACTCGAGAGGCATTTGATGTATCAATGTTGGCTTCAACAGTCGCAATCTTGCCATTTGAAATAGCTACATCGAGGTTCGAGTCAATGTTGTTGGCAGGGTCGAGTACCCGACCGCCGGTGATAACAAGGTCGTAGGAGTTTGGTGAGTCTGGCATTTAGTGAATTGGGTGAACGTAAATTTGAGAATCCCACACCTCGCGGGATTGATGGTCACGGATTTTGACTCAGACTTACCCGCAGGTAAAGGGAATCAGAGCCATTCGAGCACGTAACCGCCACCAGCTGCAATGACTACTACAAGCCACGCCGGTAGTTTCCAAACTGCGAGGAGTGCGTATAGAACTGCGGCGAGTGCCAGGTCCTCCGCCGCTTTGATCGAACTGGTCCAAACCGGTGTGTAGAGGGCTGATACGAGGAGGCCAACTACTGCGGCGTTCACACCTGCAAGTGCATTTCTGAATCTTTGGCTGGATCTGAGTTGAGTCCAGAACGGTAATGCCCCCCAAATCAGGAGGAAGGACGGTAGGAATATTGCACCTAGTGCGAATAAGCCGCCGAGCCACAGAGGAGTGAAAACACCGGAGTCTGTACCAAGGTAGGACGAGAACGTGAATAGTGGTCCTGGAATAGCCTGTGCAGCGCCATAGCCAGCAATGAAACTGTCAGCACTGACCCATCCCGACTCGACCACCTCGGCTTCGAGAAGCGGTAGCACAACATGACCACCGCCGAACACCAATGAACCTGAGGTATAGAAGCCGCTGAACACTTCGAGCTCAAATTCATCCAGTGATTCTGAGAGGATCGGCAATCCGATCAGCAGAACGAAGAATATTCCAATTAGAACTCCACCAAAGCTACGCGAGCTGGAGGACTTTTGTGTTTCTGCACCAGATGTGTCTGTTTTTATAACTGCGAGTCCAGCAATTGCACCGGCAGCAATGACCGCGAATTGCCACGCCGCGTCCGGCACGAGCAGCATCGCCGCAGTTGCAGCGATCGCGATAGTGGCCGTTGTTCGATCGGGACAAAGGGTTTTGGCCATAGAAAGAGCTGCTACGGCAACGACCGGAACTACGGCGATTTTCACACCTGCGAGCCACGGGGCATCTGAAACGTCCTCGACAGTCGAAACGCCATATGCAAACAGAATGAGTGCAATAGCCGATGGCATCGTGAACCCAATCCAAGCGAGGATTCCGCCGATTCGACCCGCCCGGATAGTTCCAATCGCTATTCCCAGCTGGCTACTCGCGGGCCCAGGAAGCATTTGGCAAAGCGCCACGAGGTCGGCAAATTCTTGTTCAGGCAGCCATTTTCGTCGCCCTACGTACTCATCTCGGAAATATCCAATGTGAGCGGTTGGTCCACCAAAGGAGGTAAACCCGAGTCGAAGAGCGACCAGGAAAACTTCAACGAATCGATTGAGCATAAGGGCAGTTTGGCTAAATATTCCGGGGTGCGATTAACGACATGTTAATACCTTGCCAGCGCGCCAATAGCCGTTGACAGGGTCAGCGGCTAAAGCACCTCGAGTTTGATCGAGAATATTTCGAACATTGCTTATCGTCAGCAACGTGTTTTAGAGGTGGAAGTTCGTCCACCTGGGATGTTTAGTGGGTCTCGTTATGCTCCGGGCGTCCCGAGATGCTCGGGACTTGGTCGCCGCGTCGCATTTCACCTTCCCTCCGACTCCCTTCCATCGAGGAAGGGAGGGTTTAGGTCAGTTTTCGAGAACGGGAAGTTTGTTGTGGGTCGAATCGTATTGAAACGACCGTGATAAGTGTGGAGCGTGGATTAGACGTTTGGTCGCACCAGCGCTGGTAGCTTGACCGGAAACCCCAGATCCTGTGTTCGCATTTGTGATCCGTTGATCCTAAGTGTGCGGTTCAGTCGAGACTGAGATCGCACTAAATGCGGGAGTTGCGATTTACGTTTGCTGACGGTGAGGTTCTTAAACCTTGTACACGATATTAGAACCAGAACTTCGTTTGTCACCGAAGCTCCTCCCAGCGAAAGCCGAGAGTCACGGCGAATTGGAATCGCCAGAGAGTTTTCGCGCTTTTATAGGTGCAGGCCAGTTGCGATCCGGTTACCGCGTTCTCTCTAGTAATTAGTTTCGGACGATCGGCGGAACTGGTCAATGAGCGGATGGCACATCGGGAACCTGCGCCCCTGATTTTCATCGCAGTGACCATCAAACATTCAGGAATGGATTGGACGTTGTTTATGTTCGTACGTGATTCTGAAACAAGTTCAGAATGACAACTGTTGGTGCGCCTTGCCGATGCGGGTAGTGCGTTGGAGGCGGGCGGGTTTGACCCCAATCCATTCGACTGTGCTCAGGAAAGGTCTTTCATCGGGGCGACAGCGTTCTAGCTAATACTCCCTTAGTGCTCCGTCAGGATTGACGAGTGCTGGGCGGTCGTATGGGAGAGGTGGGTGGTGTTTGAAGGCCTCTTCGTTTAGTTCGACACCGATGCCAGGCTTGTCGGGGACTAACAAGTAGCCGCCTTCGCGATTTAGCGGTTCCTTGATCAACTCGGCTTTAATGCCTGAGTTGTCGTCGTGCGGGTATTCCTGAACCGGGATGTTGTGAGTCGCGGCGTCTAACTGAACACAGGCGGCGGTCAGAACACCGCTCAACGGGTTGTGCGGCACAACGCCAACGTAGTGAGCTTCTGCAATGGCTGCGATTTTCTTGATGTTGGTGATACCGCCTGCAAGTGACAGGTCAGGTCTAACGAACGCTGCTCCTCGGTGGTTGAGCAAATCCATGAACTGGTAGATCGTGTACAGACGCTCTCCCATTGCCAGCGGAATCGGCTGTTGTTCAGCGACCCACTGCCACTGGTCCATGTTTTCAGGCTCAATTGGATCTTCGAAGAAATACAGGTTGAAAGGCTCAAGCGCGCGGCCAACACCGATCGCTTCCGCTGGAGTGAGGCGGTTCACAACGTCGATCATGATGTCGACATCTGGACCTACAGCTTCTCTCACCGCACCAATTCGTTCGACGGCGTTTCTTTGCATGCCCGTGAATGACATGTTTTCGAGTCCACGACCCTCTTCGAAGTCGGAATTTCCGAAATCACCGAATGGGTAAACCCTAACTGCTGTAAATCCTTCTTCAACCCGTGCTCGCGCTTCATCTGCAAGAGCTTCTGGCGAAGAGCCGCCGAGGTGGGTGTAAAGACGAACTTTTTCTCGGGTCGGACCGCCGAGCAATTCATAAACCGGTTTATCGAGCGATTTGCCCTTGATGTCCCACAGAGCAATGTCGATTGCACCAATCGCTGCCATCATGTCCGATCCGCCCCGGAAGAGCTGTCGGCGGAACATGTGCTGCCAGTGTCGCTCGATGTGAAGTGGGTCTTTGCCGACGAGATACTCAGCGCAATATTCGACCGCAGCCCTTGGCACGAATGGAGTGCCACCTGTTCCTGAAGCGGGGTGGAGTTCTCCGACGCCAGTTATACCTTCGTCGGTTTCAACTTTTACGTAGTTGAAGCGGCTTGCTGAGAGTGTTGTTACTGCGGTGACTTTCATGGTGTGGTTATTTGCTCCGGGCGGACATGTGTTAGATCGCGATCGTGACATAGTCACTCAGCTTTGAATCTCCAATCTCTTCTCTTTCGTTAGCTCCGGGCGGACATGCGTCCTTGGTCGCGAGGCGCATTCCACCTACCCCTGACCCCTTCCATCAAGGAAGGGGAACTCGGTAGCTCCGGTAACTCCCTCCGAGTCCCGGAGGGAGAACCGGAATGGGCTCGCGTTGGCATTGAACACCCATGACGCGCAAAGGGCAACACGAAGACATCATTCCGAAATGTTCGATTGATGCTGTTCAGGTGTAAACTCGGCGGGCGTTTTTTCAAACGCGCTCTTCCAGAGTTTGTGACAGATATTTTCGGTTGCGACGTGCGTTGTGACGTGCGTCGCAATTGGCGGTGCCAATGGCGCTAGATAGGAACGAGATAAATGGCAGGTCCACTTCGAGTCGGTTTGGTTGGTGTTGGTCAGCGTGGACTACAGCACCTGAACTCACTTGTTCAACTGCAATCCGACGAGATTGTGCAAGTAACCGCACTGGCTGACCCATTCGCTGACAACCTGGAAGAGTCGAAGATCTCTCAGTTCGTCGATGGATACTCTCCTGCTGGAATTTCGATGTTCGACAACGCTGACTCGCTCATTGAGTCTGGCGAAGTAGACGCTATCTGGTTTGTTATTCCACCGAACCAGCACAAAGGCGAGATCGAGCGAGCAGCCGAGCGCGGGATCGCAATCTTCGCTGAGAAACCTCAGTCGCTTTTCCTGGACGACATCATCAGCCAGGACACTGCAATTACCAAGGCTGGAGTTGCCAGCACGGTTGGTTTCCAAATGCGACACGACCGAGGCTACAGCGACATTCACGCTTATCTCAAGGACAAGTGGGTTGCTGCCATGACGATGGTTGCTGAAGGCGGTGTTGAAGGTCACAGCAAGAAGCACAGCCACACAGAAGAGCAAGGTGGGCCTGCGAACCGAATTTGGACCGCGAACAAGGCATGGTCGGGAACTTCAATCGTGGAAGCCGGAATTCACCAGACCGACATCATGCGGTACTGGTCGGATGACGACGTTGAGTGGGTGCGAGCAACCTACACCGAACGTCCGGCTGAACTTCACGAAGCAGAGGGCGATAACCCGATTGCGTACACCGTGACCTATGGAATGAAAAAGGGTGGTGTTGCCAACCTGTTGTTCACGAAGCCGGCACGCTCGTTCTACAACGGTCGATTCGACTACATCATTCACACTCACGGAACGATCAAGCTGGAAGACGATTTCGTCGACTACACCTACGACGGTGACTGGCCGCCAGCGCAGAACCCTTCAATGGACGAAGTGCGCAAAGTCGTTTCGCCGGGTCCACATGGACGAGCCATGGGACCTGACAGCACGCTTGGTATTGCTCAGTCGTTTGCAAGTTCGATTGTCGAAGACAAGCCTGAATTGCGGTTGAACTCGTTCAATTCATCGATCAACTCGCTTGCGGCAGTTCTCGCAGCGAACATTTCGAATGATTTGGATGGCGAGAAGATCGTAATTGATGAGTTCATCAACGACGACAAGTACGCACAGTACCGAAAGAACCCAAACCGGTAATCGCCCAGGCGAATTTGAGTTTTCAGGGCCAATAAGGAGCCAAATAAATGCCGGTTGCCGGTGAGTGGTTTACGCCAACTGCACTTGAATTCAACTCGATCCACGTTCGAGCTAAAACTGAATGGGTGCATTTGACGCTGAGTGACGATTCGGGAACGCATGGGCAAGGCGAAATCACGTCCACCCAGCTGACCCAGGACGTTGCACCACTTGTTGCGCGTCTTGCCAACAAGCTACGAGGTCAACAACTGACCGACGACTCTGATGTGATCCGGTTGAACAACCTGTCGGTTGAGCAGTTGGAAAACGACCAGATACTCGCGACCGCTGTCAGTGGTCTTCGATGCGCCGTCGCTGATGCTTTATCGCAGCGAGCGCAACTGCCGATGGTTGACTACCTTCGTGAGCTTTACGACCAAGAAGGAACTTCTGACCGGACTGTTCAGCTTTATTCGAATATCAATCGATCAATGTTGCCGGATGACAATGGGGTCGTTGATCGATCACCAGACTCATTTGCAGAAATGGCTCAACGAGCGATGGATGCCGGGTTCACCACCGCAAAGTGTGCACCGTTCGATGAATGTAGAGCTCCGTTCAATTCGACCGGTCTGCCTCGGGAAGCAGAAAACGGTCTGGATCGAATCCGAGCTGCCAAGGCAGTTGTCGGGCCGGATCGAACGTTGTTGGTCGACTGTCATTCACGATTTGATCTCGAATCGGCACTAGCGCTTGAGCCAGAGTTGCGAGAAGCCGGCGCAGGCTGGTACGAAGAACCGGTCGACCCAATTGCAAACTCCGACGACCTTCGAGAGATTCGCAACAAAGCTGAGCTAAAGATTGCTGGAGCCGAGCATGGTTACGGTGTCGGTTTGTTTACTAAGCTGATGGAAGAAGACGTTCTTGACATCGTGATGCCAGACGTCAAGTTCTGTGGTGGTCCAGTTGAGGCGTATCTCATCGGACGAGAGCTTGAAGCGCGTTGGCCGGGTTCTGTGTCGATGCATTGTCCTTCAGGACCGCTCTCGCTACTTGCTTCTGCACATGCAACATCGGCTTTTGGTTACAAGTTTCCATTGGAACACGCCGTTTACGAGGTTGAGTGGCGGCACGAGGTGATGGAGCCACACGAGCAGATCGAGAAGGGCTACTTCCAGCTAACCGATGGTTACGGTTTAGGTGGTCGAGTAGATCCGGTCGCGATCGCAATGCGGGGTAAAACCTGGACCGAATAGTGCTCAGGTAACCTGTTTCGAGTTTTCGCCACGGGTTATCTGCATTGACCACTTCATCTTTTACTGGGCCACGGACAGTCCACACCTCTGAACTCCTCGAACGTTTGATCGATATGGAGATCGAGCCGGGAGCGGAGTTTGTTGTCGAGCTTTTACACCCTGGGTACACGCTGGACGCAGAGTGGGGTGATCTGCCGAAGTCGTTCTACGAATCGGAAAACGGGATCATTTTGATCTCGAGTTCGGTTATCGATCAGCCTTTCAAACCACGAATGGTGTTGTTACCGCCATTTCCTATTCGCGTTGGGAGTGAGACGAACTCATTTGAAGAAATTCGGGAGTTCGCGTCGGCCGGGCGCGTGACGGCGATCGTGCTATTGCGACTTGGGAATTACGCAGTTGGCGTCGCGGAGAATGAGCAACTCGCTATTACTAAGACCGGCAGTCGATACGTGAAAGGTCAGCACCGAAAAGGTGGGCAGAGCTCAAATAGGTTCAGGCGCAACCGTGAGAAGTGGATTCGAGAGCTTTTTGATGAGGCTTCAGAGATTCTCAAATCACGGATAGATCAATATCCCGGCAAAATCGATCATGTAGTTCTTGGTGGAGATCGTGTCGTTCTAGGTCAATTTTTGAAGAGAGCCGATCTGGCACAGCCACTGATGGATGGACTACTCCCGCAACGACTTGCAGTCGCTCAACCAGGACGGAAATCGCTCGATGAAGCTGTGCGCGAACTCTGGTCATACAGGGTAATTGAGTACCCTAACTAAATTCGTACTTCGACCGAAAATACACGTTTGACATTGGTCAGCGATCTCAATTCGTGTAGCGTGTATGGATGCGCCCCGGCAGTTTCATAAGACGCCTAATCAATCCAGAGTCTAATCCGGACGAATCGACCGATTCTGAGGTAGTGCTGTCTGAATTAGAGTCAAGCTCCATCGAGAACGTCGACCTCATCGACGACGATTCGCGAGGTGCAGAGCCGGTAGTTGAAGAATCGTCAGAGGTTCAGTCCGACGAGCCCCAGCAACTTGATGAGGCTGACATTGAACCAGCCCATGTGGAGTTACAAGACGGTGAAGATTCAGACTCTGATGAACTAAAAAGCGCTGAGGTTGTGGATGAAGAGGAGAACGTTGGTCCTGCCGAGACTCCGGGTGAGTCCGAGCCACTTTCGGAGCAGTCGATAGTTGAGGAGACTGCGGCACCAGATCCGAATTTACCCAGTCGTGAAAGCGCGAGCTCGCTCGTAAATGCAGCTTTCATAATTACTCTTGCTCAGGAGTTAAGAACACCAATCTCTTCGCTTAGGGTCTCGTATGGTCTGCTGAAAGACCCTGACGCACTCAAGGACAACCCACAAGAGGGCAAACGCCTGCTAGAGAACCTCGAGCGCAGTATCGGACGACTTGAACGGCAAGCGTCAGATTTGCTCGAAGTTGGATACATCGAGTCAGGCTCTCTGTCGCTGATCAAACAGCCGATAAACGCGAGTGAACCAGTGCTCGCGGCAATGGACATCCTCCGACCTACCGCCGGTCAACGCCAGGTAGCCATTGAGCTTGATATTGATTATTCGCTCCCGCCGGTTGTTGCTGACCCTTTCAGACTTACACAGGTTCTGACTCACCTTCTAAGCAACGCCATGAAGTTCACCCCGGTTCGTGGGACGATAGCTGTTGAGATTGGCAAGGCAAGACTCGATGAAGGAGTAGTTACTCGTGAGGAGTCTGATGAGCTGCTGAATGCCTTGTGTGTCGAAGTGGTTGATACTGGTCGCGGAATTCCTGAAGCACATATCGAACGAATCTGGGAACCTTTTTATCGGATTGTTGATGAAGGCACCGACAGCGGTTCAGGAGTTGGTCTAGGGTTGGCCATTGTGAAAGGGCTTGTCGAACTGCACGACGGGGTTGTCTGGGTGGAAAGCGGAGAAAGTGAAACTAAGTTTGGCTTTGCCATACCGTTGGTATAGTGTCGACTTCACACGATAGTTAGGCAGCTAATGAAAGTACTTGTCGTAGATGACGATCCAGACATTGTTGAGGCAGTAAATATCTGTTTCGCTTTGCGCTGGCCCGATGCTGAACTCGTCGATGCTCCCGACGGGACGTCCGCGCTCGAAAAATTTGAGATTGAGGATCCTGATGTCGTGATTCTTGATCTGGGTCTGCCTGACACGAGTGGGTTAGAAGTTTGCCGAACCATTCGAGAAACATCTCAGGTACCTATCTTGATACTGACCGCTCGGGGCGGCGAGTTGAACAAGGTACAAGGACTGGAAATGGGGGCTGACGACTACATCACGAAGCCGTTCAGTCACCTTGAGTTACTCGCCCGTATAAAAGCGGTATTGAGGCGAGCTTCAGCCCCAACGCCCGGCGGTGAAGGTGAATCGTTCAAGAAAGGTGACTTCGAGTTTGATTTCGTCACTCGTAAAGTGACCCTGGCCGGCGAAGATGTTCAGCTGACCAAGACTGAGTATGGGATGCTTTTTCACCTGACGAAGTCTTACCCACGGGTCGTTCAGCACAAGACATTGTTGGCGAAAGTGTGGGGGCGAGAGTACATCGACGAGATCGACTACCTGAAAGTTCACGTTCAGAGAATCAGGCTCAAGTTCGCTGCCGTTGATGCTGAATTTGACCCGATCGAGTCAGAGCGTGGAGTTGGATACCGGCTCTCAGTTTCCGACTAGCCGTAAGCTCTCGGCGGGTAGAAATCGTAGAACTGTGCGCTCAATTCCACGTGCGCACCGAAGTTAATTCACTCAAACTCATTTTTACGAATCTGTTACTTGTCCTGACCGGCTTTTGACTGAACTTGCCAGGCGAATCGTCTAGTTTGATACCAGACGATTGATCGATAACTAATTCCGGCTCGAATGACCACTCCTCCCGAAGACGAAAATACTCAGAACACTCCAGACGGATCAGTTCATACCTGTTTCAACTGTTTCGACGAGTTCGCATGGGAACCGACGATTCACGACGGTGAAACTTACTGCTGCTCGGGTTGTGTTCAGGGTGGACCGTGTATTTGCTCGTACGAAGGCCCGCCTTCTGTACATGGGGGTGGGCAGACCGACGATATGGAGTTGGTGTCTGAGGTTAGTGAACCTGATGAACTAACGGTCTCCGAATCACACCGCCAGGTACTGCTGGAAGCGGCACATGATCTGCCTCCAGAGCTGCAGCAGCTCGTCAGGCTGCGTATCACGACCGATCTCCCTATAGCGCAGCTTGCACTGGAGCTAGGGTCTCCCCTTGATCTAGTTCAGACACAACTTGAACAGGCGCAGCGAGTATTTGATCGAATACTCGGAGAAGAATTCGTGATTGAGTATGTTGCTGTAGTTGAGAGGGAAGAACGACCAGTTGCCGAGCCGAAAGTTCTTGTTGAGCCAGAACTACCTGTAGACCGTGAACCGGAAGCTACGGCCCCTCCAACTTCTAGAGACGATCTTTCTGGTGCATTGCTTGCCCCGCTGGAAGCGCTTACATCCCCGCTTCTGGGAGCAGAAGACTTACATGAAGAGGCTGCAGTCGCTCAGAGTACGATTCGTGAGGCACTGCGGGATGCTTCGGCTATTTTCCGACTGGCTGCAGAACGTCTTGGTGAAGAGGAAGACGGACATCCATTACGCAGATTGTTGGCGGAGGAATCTGTCGAGGAAACCCAGATTATCGCCGAGGGTCTTTCCAACCCTGCCCAGTATTTGCTTGAACTTGATGGACTGTCATCTACGAAGTGGGCCCGCATCGTATCGAAAGAAGAAACACGGACAGTCTTTTCGGTCGAATCTACAGGTTCTACGGCACTTGTAAGCGATTTAGTTGGACTCCCCGATCCGTACAAGCCAACTCGACTCGTTGTGAGAGACAACGAAATCGAGATCGAACTGGCCGAGGAAGCATCAGTGAGTGGTGTCGTAGCTGACGGAGGTTCGATGGCCCAGACTCGACCGGTCTTCGAACTAGGTGCCGATGCGTTCTTTGGAGCCAGACATTTCGTGACGATGGGTGGAGTTCAGGGACCACCTCACCATCATTCGTTCCGAGTGGAAGTATTGATGGATGCTCCGGCTCAGGATGACGATGGGGTGGTTCTTGGCTTCGGCGACGCGCGTGGACTGATTGAGGCTATCGTCGCTGATTACAACGAAACTCTGCTTAACACCGTGGAACCATTCACGACTCTGCAGCCGACCTCAGAAAACATCGCGAAAGTGATTTTTGAGCGTCTCAAGTCGCAGATCAACAGTCCTGAGGTTCGATTGAAGCAAGTGAGAGTTTGGGAGAGTCCGACTAACTCGGCCTCGTATTCAGATGCTGCAGTGGCGATCTAGTTACGCATATCCGCTCGCATTCCTGATTATTGCGGCGACAACCTTTGTCCTTTACCTGGGCATCGCTTTTCCACGCGACCCTGACCTTGTCTACCCGTGGTCGTCTGACACTTGGGGGCACCTTATCAAGGCCGTCTATTTGCGCCAGGAGATGGCTGAAGGCAACTGGTATCCAGACATGTTCCCGGAGTGGTACAGCGGCCAGCAAATGCTCCGGTACTTCCCGCCGCTGACCTACTACGTCCTTGTTGGGCTTAACGAACTGACAGGAAATATTTACGTCGCAGGAAACTATTTGCTGATACTCACCGCGTTGATTGGTGGTACCTCAGTCCTGTTATTCGGACCCCGCATTGGAATTGGTTGGGCGACCATAGGCGGGATTCTGTTTGTGATCTTTCCGGACAATCTCCGTGTCGCCTTCGCCGAAGGAAACCTCCCTAGAATTATTTCCACAGCATTCCTTCCAGCGGCGTTTTACTTCCTGGTAAACCTAATGGAATACAACGGCAGGAAACGCGATTTTCTAGGCGTAGTGCTCACCGTTGGAATCATCGTGCTGTCTCACGCGATGATGGCGGGAATATTCCTCCTCGGATTTGGCATGTACGCCGTTTTCTACTGGCTCGTGGGGCGTGGTCCACTTCGTTCCGCTGCCGTGGGTGCTTTCTCGCTAACAATGGGGCTGTTTGTCTCTGCATGGTGGATGTTTCCGTCGCTCACTGGCGGTATTACAGAACTCGACAACGAAGCTGCGAGTGAGGCAATCGCGCAGTTCCCACTTTCGGTCGTTCTGAACCCCGGTTTGAGGGCGACTGATCAAGAGATCTTTTACGTCGGGATTAGCGTCGTTATAGCGACAATTCTTTCGTGGTTGGTATGGAGCCGTCTGGATCCGTGGGTCAAATCTCTCATTCCGGTCACGATCATCATGACTTTGATCGGTTCAACCCTGATTGTGGAAATATGGAGAGCACTTCCGGCGCACCAGATTTTCTGGCCGCTTCGATTCATGAGTTTTGCCAGCCTCGTGCTGATTCTGACGAGCTTAATAGTCGCGTCGAAACTGATGACTATTTCCATCACTCCTCAGTACAGATGGATGCGTTTCGCTGCACTCGCAATCCCGCTCGTGATGTTGGCCGATTTTCAATCTTCAACGGCACTAATTAGAACCAGAGAAGTTCCAGAAGACGTGCAAGTCATGTCGGAAAAACTGCGGGAGCTTGATGGCTGGCGAGTCGCGACTGCCGACCTTTCTCGATTGGGATCAGCTCCCTCAATGTTGTTCACTACAGAAGGTGAACGCGAGCAAATATTCGGATGGGCGTTTCAAGGTTCAATTACAGCCGCACTGCTGGCACGAATAAACCAAAGCATGGACCAGGGACATCTCGAATACACGGTTTCACGTCTCGAACGATTGGGTACCGATGATGTCGTGCTACTGCCTCAACCGGATATTGATGCGAATCTTAGACCTGCTTTAGAGAACGTTGGATTTGAGCAGGTCCACACGCATCAACGACTCACCCTATTTCACAAAGATGGCTCTCCAAGAGCGGTAGAAATCCCACTAAACGCTATTGGTATTGGAACCGGTTCCAACAACATGGCAATGCTGTTCCCTGAACTGATTGTTGGAACATCACCGAACATCCAAGACTACGATATCGAGTTTCTCGATATGTTCGACGTGATAGTGCTTTCACGATTCACATGGAACAACCGGGGAGCGGCTGAAGACATGGCGGAAGAACTCGCAAGCCGCGGCAAGACGGTGATCGTTGATCTAACTTCAGCACCTCTGGACACGTTATCCCGTGAACCTAAGTTCCTCGGTGTTTACGGTGAGCCAGTTCTGCAGATCGGACAGGCAAGACTCAAGATCGATGGGGTGGTGAGTCCACTGCTGCCGTTCACCGATGAGTTCGGAACGTGGAGATCTGTTACGCCGCAAGGTGCCGACGAAACTCTCATTCCGTTCGAGTACATTGCAGCTGAAGGTTCAGCACTTTCGCGAAACACATATGGCGACGGAAATGTCTACTTCGTCGGTTTGAACTTGATGTTTCATGCTGCGATCACAAAAGATCCACTTGCAATAAGGATCCTCGAATCTTTGTCAGGATTGACCGCGAAGGAAATTCCCGCTGACTCGTCGATTCCGATGAGGAACTACGAAGCGAGTGAAGACGGATGGAGATTCGATCTCGCGCTAGACGACGAAAAGTGGGTGTTGCTACCGATGGGTAAACACTCTGGTACGAACGTGTACGCCGATGGAGAACCGGTTGAATTGGTGGGCATAGAGTCTCTAACCCTTGCCCGGCTCCCGGAAGGCGAATACTCAGTCTTTATCAGTTCGGACGAGACTGCAATTTATACGATCGGGCGAGTTGCTACGGTAATTGGAATTCTCGGCGTTATCTTTTACCTGACAGTCGATTTGAGAAGGCGATTACGAAATCGTCTAACGGGTAAACGCGGTGAATCTGGCGGACGATCTCATCAGCGTCGATCCTTGGAAACAGCTTAGAGTTGGACGTATCGTGAGAATTGATACTCACTTATTCACCGTAATGAGACTAAGCGCACACTCAACACACTTCATAGGTAGAGCAAACTTGAAATTAGAGCGCAGTTATGACCAGACTCTCCCAAATACAGGGTCGATCATTAACACCCGTGGTTGTGGCAGTGGTGTTGGCAGGACTTTTCGCGCTCGTTCTTTCCGCCACTGTAAGTGCTGTAACGCTCCACGCATCCGAAGATTTTGAATCCGACAGCCTGAGCGGAGGCCTCGGCTGGAACGACGGTTCCTGGAGTACATCGGGAAGCGTCAGCGTTCGTGACCAAGAAGGGCCTATCCAGGGTTCTCACCATGTGCGTATACGCAAGTCGTCATCAATGTCGCGCTCCGTTGATCTGACTGGTGAGAGCTCTGTTTCGATTTCGTTCTGGTTGAAAGCCAAAGGGTTCGAGAACAGTGATTCTGCTTCATTTAGCGCCACACCCGATGGGGGATCCCCAGTTGTACTAGAAACCTGGGGCAATGGTGACGATGACGATACATATCGTCAGTACACGATCGATCTTGATGCAGCCGGAGTGACACCTTCGGATCTCGTTACGTTCACGTGGACGATGGACGGAAATGAAAACGACGATAAGATCCATGTCGACGATATACAGGTGTTCTCGACTGTTGTCCCCACTCCCACACCTACTCCTGAGCCTCCCACCCCAACGCCTACT
>CAYYMP010000001.1:23307-63982 GCA_964472915.1 uncultured Dehalococcoidales bacterium
CAACGCCGGTCCCGACAGCTGTTCCTACGCCTACGAACACACCAGTCCCAACTCCTCCGGCAGGAAACATAACCATCGACGGCTCATTCTCAGATTGGGGGGGGCAAGCGTTCATATCTGACCCTTGTGAGGACAACTCGGGTGATGAGAGATACGACCCTCACGAGTTCTACTGGGCGAACAACCTGAATGAAGAGGTCAACTACCACATGATCAAACGACACACAGAGGAATGTGATCCGTTTGATGGTGACAATGAACTTGAAGATGACGGCAAGTTCATCCTCTTTATTGACGCTAACAACGATGGTGACTTCACAACATCCTCTGACCGAAAGGTTGAGATCAAGCACGAGCCCGATAACAGCGGTCGTGTGAAGGTGAAAGTTCGCCAGGCCGATAACGACAACGTGATAAGCGATTCAGGCTGGAACAACTGGGGTGAATCAGAAGGCCAAGGTGGATTGAGGGCCGAGTTTGCGTTGAGTTGGTCGGATCTCGGAATTAGCCTGGGTGATGTAATACGAATGTACGTGATTTCCTATTCTGGTACCGTTGGAAACCCGAATGAACGAGACCGATTACCCGACAGCGGTGATGTCCAGTGGTCACCTGCATCTATCTTTGGTCCAATTTTGCTCGCACTTGTAACAGGCTTAGGAATTTTCGTTATTTGGTGGTTTAGAGGTAGGAAAATATGGACCTCTGGCTGATCATCACGCTTACCGGAATTTGGGCGCTCATAGTCGCGTTTTTCCGCTTAAACCGGATATGGCTCCCGTTCTACATCGTTGGCTCGGTTGGTCTGGCGTTCGTAATTATTTTCCTGGGAAGAGCCACCGGACTTGAGCAAGCGCTTCAAATTGGAGTTGCAGCTGGAGTGCACGCAAGCTCACTTGCGCTTGGACTCCCGACCGAAATATTCCAATCAGCTCCTGGTGCAATTCTCGTGCTTGTTATTTCGCAAGACATTGGATGGACAATGCTCCAGGTGACAGTCGAATCATCAGGTCTCCTTGAGTCTGGCGTGATTGCTGGAATGCTCCTGTTTTACCCGGGCTGGAGTATTCGAAAGCGTATTTGGTTCACCCTCGGTGCCATCGTACTTACGTACATGTCGAACGTAATTCGATTGATGGTCATAGTGGTAACGTTGCACTACATGGGCAAGAGCTCACTGCTGATTTCTCACACGATCATCGGGCGAGCTGTGTTCTTCGCCCTGGTTGTTGGGATTTACTGGTTCTTGATGACACGTCCAACCCTAAGGACCGTCAAACACAAGATCGATGACGAGTTGATGGCGTCATGACAGACGAATTAGTCGGATTCGTACTCTTCTGGGGTGTGTGGTTGTTCGTGCCAATGCTGATTGATGGCACAACAGCGGTCGCATATTTCATAGGTGGAATCAGGGCACGCCCGAGCGTTCGTGCAAAAGCGCGACAGAAGCCGCTAGATCAGTACCCAAGAGTTTCTCTACTGATACCGGCTTACAACGCAGCGAAAGTTCTGCCGAACTGTCTCGACTCAGTTCGGAAGCAGACCTACCCGCATTCTCAACTCGATGTGCTGATTATCGACAACCAATCCAGCGACACCACGCGAGCTGTGGTCGCATCTCAGCAAGCGATCAGCTTTGCTGGGAATCTGAGTTTAATTTCACTGCCGTACAAAGGTAAGTCGGGTGCTCTGAATGCAGGGATCCACCGTGTAAACGGTGAGATTATTATCAATATCGACGCTGATACCGTTCTTGATCCTGACGCGATTCTTGAGATGGTCAGGGCTTTCGATAACGATCCGCAGGTAGCCGGCGCGACTGGGGCGATTGAGGTACTACCGGCTGACGTTGACCCGATGACGGGTGAGAAGAAAGACGTTCACCCACTCAGATACTTGATCGCGGAAGCTGAGTTTCTCGAGTATTTCGCCGGTTTTAGGATAGGGCGCCAGTATCAATCGCAAACCAAATCGTTGTTTACGCTGGCTGGGGCATTCTCGGCGTTCCGTAGAGACATCCTTCTCAAGACGTTCATGTATGACGAGCGTACGGTTTCGGAAGATACCGACCTGACGTTCTTCATCGCACAGAAATTCCCTGAAATGCGGGTGGTAGCGGTGGCTGATGCAACGGCGTTCGTGCACCCGACTGAGACGTTGAAGGCTCTCTACGCTCAACGCCTGAGGTGGCAGCGTGGTCAACTTGAGGTTGCATCTCAGTACCCGGAATTTGATCGGCACCCGTTCCGCATCAAGGGGCTTGCGATCTCGAAATCGCTGGTGATTGACCACACGCTCGCATTCCCAAGAGTTGTTTGGACGTTCTTGCTACCAATGATGTATTTCGTTGGTTACCCATTGACACTCGTGGTGAGTGCGACTCTTTCCATGTACATCATTTACATGTTCGTGGAATCGCTTTACCTGATAGTTTCGTACTTCATAGCAGAGGGTGAGGCGAAGGTCAGAATTCGTAAACACTGGTGGATGTTTATCTTCATGCCTGCTTACCGATGGACGATATTCTGGTTCAGATTCGGTGGATTCTTGGCAGTGATGATGGAAGCCAAGGAGTGGAGAGTTAGCGATCCGCTTACGGAAACCAAGATGGGTGCACAACGGGTGGCCACTCTGACTCTGACGTTCCTTACGCAGTCATTCTTGCCTCGACTCGCTGCAATAGTCGGTGGCGTGCTTCGATCACGATAGGTCGAGCAGAACTAGAAATTTGATATGACGACAGGTTTGGACTCACAAACTCGATTTGGGCAGTCTTCGTTGGCGAAGATTGGATTAGTTCGCGTCGTTTCCAAATTGGATTGGCAGCCGTACGCACTTGTCGCTGTGCTGCAACTGGTGACTGCTTTCGTGTTCCTTGTGAACTCAGCAAGCGGCGTTTCATCATGGTTCGACAAGTTCCCACTCGATGATGGCTGGATCCACATGGTCTACGCCCGCAGTTTCACCGAACATGCCCAACTCTGGTACAACCCAGGTATTCCCGAATCTGGAATGACGAGTCCCCTGTGGGCGATTGTCGCGGGATCTTCCTGGGCGATACTCGGACCAATTGGTATTGGCATAGTTGCCACCGCAAAGCTGCTTGGAATTTTGTTCGCGGTCGTTGCGGGTTGGCTTGTCATGCACATCGTTTGGCATTTCACTCACCAGCGGCGACTCGGAATCTTCACCGGTGTTCTCATTGCAATTGAGCCGAGCTTTGGATTTGCTGCCGTATCTGGAATGGAAGTCCAGCTGTTCGGCTTGCTGGCGTTGTCAGTGGTTTGGGCGTTCCTGCTCGGTCGATTGCGACTGACAGGTGTTCTGATGGGGCTGATGATATTGGCTCGCCCAGAGGGATACCTGATCTTTGGACTTGTCGTAGGTACCGCAACTGTTCGCCGACTTTGGCAACGGGATCGATTGGAAATCGTGAACCGCGAGGATGTCAACGAACTAGTTGCACTCGTATTTCCAACCCTGGTTCTCGGTGGTGCATGGTCGGCTTATAACTTCACCGTCAACGGAAGCCCATGGCCTAACACTTATTTGGCTAAATCCCAGGACATGGGGCTGATCCCCCTGTCGAATGGAATCAACGTACTCCAGGGTTACTTCCATCATCTTTCCTTCTTCTCCGGAGTTGCATTCCCTGTGACTGCAGTTGCAGTTGTTGTTGGTGGAATTTGGGTTGTGCGAACCTACTCGTTCTCAGGAGTTCCACTTGCGCTCACTCCGGCGGTGATGACATACGCTGTCGCATCTTCGTTCCCTCTGACTGACGCTGCCTGGAACTTCTTTACTCGGCGCTATCTCGATTCGATTATTCCTATCCTTGCGATTCTGATGATCGTTGGTTTTTTGAGGGTCTGGCGACAGTTCCAAACATGGCGTGAAACTCGGGCTCCTGTGGATCAGCGTGAGGCGCACATATTCAACTTCGCGCTGAACATCGTGTTCGTCGCGGCAGTGGTAATGCCGTTCATCGCCTTGCCTTCGGACTGGCAAAGGCTTTCATCCGACTATTCATGGAACTCGAAGAACGTTCACGACATTGATGTCGGAATGGCGAAATGGATTGACGAGAATCTTCCAGAAGATGCTCGTATTGGTGTTCGTGACGCCGGTGCCATGAGATTCTTCGGGAACCGCTTTACGTACGACCTTGTTGGATTGAACACTGCCGAAGCGATTGGTCGCCCGCCGTTAGATTTTGCCGAAGAGAAGAAAATCGACTACCTGTTTGTATTTAGATCGATTTACTTTGATAGCTGGCAATTCGCCGACCCGATCCACACGATTGAAGTCGATCGCAATACCATTCTCGGTGGTTCGCAAATGCGAGCATACGAAGCGGACTATGTAACCGAAATTGAGTTCGCCGACAGTCTTGCTGCCTACGACGATGATCTCCTGCGCCGGAATATTTCTGCGATCGACATAATTGATGTAGGGAATGCAGCCGCCATTCCGGAATACTCCGAAGCCGCACATTCATACAAACTTGAGGGCGGTGGATCGGTGGTTGAGCGTTCGTTCCGAACCGTTCAATCGGGTATCGTGAAGGATGAGGCTGCCACTTTCACGATTTCAGAGCAGTTCACCGTCGAATCGATTCCTGCTGAACTCCTGGTAGTCGCAAAGCGCTACGATGCAGCACTGCGTGGAGTGTTGAACGTTTTCGTCAACGGTGTGTTCGCTGGGGAATGGGAGTTGGACGACCGGGATTTCTTCTTCGGTGTCGACTCATTTGATATTCCGGGTGAACTAATAACGAGCGATAGAACTACCCTTCGCTTTGAGGTCGTCCCTCAGCAGGGACGGGATGTGGGCAACAGCTTCATGTGGTGGATCTTGGTTGAGTCCGCTACGGCTGAGGAATTCGGCGTTGATATCATCGACCTGAGCAACCCTGCGGAAGATCCCAACCAAGTACCGTAACGAGCAAGCACTATCACCACGGCACCTCAAAAGAATCGCAATACGAGCGAGGTCAAGTGTCCTCAGTGTGAAGCGGTGTTCAAGTCTTCACAGGGGCTTGCTGGTCACCGCAGGTTCCGTCACGGAAACACTGAATGGGCGGAGGCTGTTGATCGTTCGCGTGCTCAGAAACTTGAGGCTTTGAACTCATTTTCTAGCCTACCTGGACTTCCGCAACCCACTCAACTGTTGATAGCCAAGCTCCACCGCAAGCTGGCTTCGGCAAATAAAGTTAGCCCCCCAACTGATTGTGTTTTGTGCGGAGCAGTATGCAAAACCGCCCAGGGACTTTCAGGTCACATGCGGTACAGACACGGCTACGGAGTGCAGCGTTCAGATCCGCGGGCGGCGACCGAGTTAGTGCGGTATGCGCAAACGAACGATTTGCCCGAACTTGTTCGTGAGGCGATATGGGAGAAAATCCTTCGGCTAGAAGGCTTCCGCTGGTAGAAGTCTAGGCGACTTCTCTTATTCGATCGTCCGCTAATACAGCCCATACGAACGAGGCACCGTAAATCCCACGCATTGCGGAAGGTCCCGTGCTTGGCCACTGATTGTCAGCTTTCTTGAACTGGCTCTTCGGGATTCTCGCTCCACTTTCAATGACCGTTAGATAACCACTCTCCACCGTGTAGGTGAAATCATTGCCTCTCTTGGTCGAGAATTCAGTGCCGGCATGGTGCTCAACGTTCTTCCAGAGACGTTCAAAGCCACTTGCAGGCACCAAGGTAGGTTTGAGGGTTCTGAGAGCTCTCTGTGTCTCTGGAGGTTCTGTATTTGCTTCAATTCGATCAGTGACCAACGGAAAGTCGACCAAATTGCTTTGCGGAACTGATTTGCTCTCGAATTCTGATTTCGAGGGCGCGTCGTTTAGCACGCTATCTGTACTGAAATGTGCCTGGATGAAGCGGTCAATGCTCATTCCGCGCTCGTGAGCCGCTTTTACGAGTGATCTGTAAGAGTTCTGGGATACATCGATGATAGGCATGTCGGGTTTCTCGAACTGGTTTTCTAACCCATTCTCACCCATCGATACATCCATACATACATATATTTATACATATATACAGTGTGGAACTATACGCACCGACTTATGTGGCGTAGCATCGTCCCGCAACGGGCACCCCACCGGTTTTAACTCAATCTAGAACGACCAATGTCGTTCTTTTTGTAGTCACAGGTCAGAAGAAGAGAATGAGTTCAGTTCGAGAAGGCGAGAGAGTCGCTTATTTCAACGGCGAGATAATCCCCGAGTCCCAGGTTCTAATCCCGTTCAGGGATCGAGGATTCAAGTACGGCGACGCGGTGTTCGACATGACCCGCACGTTTGGACACAAGATCTTCAAACTAGAAACTCACATAAGTCGTTTTTACAACTCGCTCAAATACGTGGACATAGATCCAGGGATGACTGAGGCGGAAATGGTGTCGAAGACCATGGATGTCCTCGAGGCAAACCTGCACTTGCTGGGTCCAGACGACGATTTCTGGGTTGGGCAGCGTGTTTCTCGAGGAGTCGATCTGGTTGGTGGAGACATGTGGCACACCGCAGGTGGTCCAAATGTGATCATCGAGTGTGCGCCGTTGCCGCTCCAACCAAGAGCCAGGCTGTATCGTGACGGAATCGATGTACTTGTTCCAAGCGTGCGTCGAGTGCCGCCAGAAGCGCTAAGCCCCAGGGCGAAGTCTCACAACTACCTGAATTTGATCATGGCCGATATGGAGGCGAAAGCGCAGGATCCAGAGTCGTGGGCGATTCTTCTCGATACCCGGGGATTCCTCACCGAAGGGATTGGATCGAACATCTTCACCATCAAAGATGGTGTCATCTACACGCCGAAAGAGCAGTACGTCCTTGGTGGAATCTCTCGCGAAACCGCGATCGAGATGGCTGAACGGATCGATGTCCCGGTCGTGACTAAAGACATCGACATGTTCGATGCCATGACAGCAGACGAAGTGTTCCTTACCTCCACCTCGCTCTGTATTTGTGGAGTGAAATCTGTACAGGGACGTGAAATTGGCGGTGGTGCGCCTGCCGGACCAATCACGAAAGCACTGATGGACGCTTATGTCGACTTCGTGGACTACGACTGGATCGGTCAGTACCTGAAGCGTCTGGAAGATTAATCAGCTATGTACTTTCCCTCTAAGGGTGAATGGGAGCGCAAAGACGCTTCCGAGTTGGGAATTGATCAAAACAAGCTGTCCGATGCTGTTCAATTTGCGATTGCGAACGAGATCAACTGGCCCATCGACATTCGCACAGCGAACGTAGGACAAGACGCTCCTGAATGGGCGGAAAAGATCGGCCCAATGAAGGACCGCGGTGGTCCAGCGGGTCTGGTGATCAAAGATGGGTATATTGTTGCCGAATGGGGCGATGTTGATCGTGTAGATCTGACCTTTTCTGCAACCAAGAGCTATGTTGCGACTATTGCAGGACTTGCGATCGATCGTGGACTCATCCGTAGTCCGCACGATCCAGTGATCCAATACGAATCTGGCAAATCGATCACTCAGGCAAGTTCCGGTGAACTTGTCGATGGATTCGATACAGACCAGAACCGGTCGATTTCATGGCACCACCTGTTGCAACAAACATCCGAGTGGGAAGGGACGCTTTTCACAAAGCCAGACATTGTTGACTGGAACCGAGATCTGGGTCCCGCAGGAATGACTGGCACAGGTGGAGCATCTCGTCGAGAGCGAAAGCAACCCGGCGGTCACTGGGAGTACAACGATGTTCGAGTCAACCGCACAGCCCTTGCACTCCTCGCGGTTTGGGGTGAACCACTCCCCGATGTTTTGAAACGCGAAGTTATGGACGTCATTGGTGCTTCCGATAAGTGGGAATGGCACGGTTACGACGATTATTCCACTGTGAATATCGATGGAACGGTCACTGAGTCAGTATCGGGTGGTGCTCACTGGGGTGGAGGTCTCTGGGTTGATACCTACGATCACGCTCGATTCGGACAGCTTTACCTGAACAATGGTTTGTGGGACGGCAAACGGGTCATCTCGGAGTCATGGATCGAGCAAATGCGGGTTCCATGCGACCTGAATGACCAGTACGGATACATGTGGTGGCTGAACTCTGGACACAAGAGATATGGGCGAAACGCATCTGAATCGACGTTCGCTGCTTCAGGTGCGGGCGGCAACTGCGTCGTGATCGATCCAGAAAAGAATTTTGTTGTGGTAACCAGGTGGTGTGAGGACGTCACTGGTGTAGTCGATCGAGTTGCGGCAGCGGTGACGGGTTCACCCCGGTAAATGTCCGAAGCATCACCTAAACAGGCAACGACCGACCAGCGCAAGGCGCTCACGGCGCGGGCAGGTGTACTTGCCTTAACCCTGTCGACCATGTGGGCAGGAAACCCGGTCGCGAACAAGGCGGGACTTGAAGACGCTGGGCCACTGCGTCTGGGTTGGATGCGGTTTGTCCTGGGTGCAATCGTCGTGCTTGTAATAGCGATAGCGACGAAGCAGTCGTTCCGCGTCGCCAGGGGTGAGTGGGTTCCTCTGACGTTACTCGGAATCCTGTTCACTGTTCAACTGGCATTTATGAACGTAGGGCAGGACTTCAGCAGTGCTGGTCACGCTGTGGTTGTGACCTCAACATTCCCGTTATGGACGGGAGTTTTTGCGCACTTTTTTGTACCCGGCGATCGAATGTCTCGGTCGAGAACCTTAGGAACCTTGATCGCCTACTCAGGTGTGGTGGCCGTCTTTTACAAGGGGTTGACCGCGTCTAACGACGATTTCCTGATCGGAGACTTGCTGTTGCTGGGCTCTGCGGTTCTCTTAGGTGGTCGCCAGGTATTTCTGTCGCATCTAGGTCAAGGAATTGAGCAGCACAAGTTATTGGCGGCGCAAAGTGTGTTCGGAATCACTGCATTCGTGATCGCCAGCCTGATATTTGAATCTGATGAACCGTTTGTAATCACCACCACGTTGGTGGTCGCTCTGCTTTACACCGGTGTGTTGATCGCTGGACTTGGATTCATTGGTCAAACATGGCTGCTCAAGCGGTACTTGCCATCACGTGTGACAGTAATTTCACTGTCGCAACCGATATTCGGAGTGTTGTTCAGCTGGTGGATTCTTGGCGAATCGGTCGGTGGAGAACTCTACATCGGAGCTGCGCTGGTGATCGTTGGATCAGCATTGGCGCAGCGCCGCGCGTAAGAACGATCTAAGCAGCGAGCGTCTGCGTATGACGTTGCTCGATCAGTGATCGTACGACTTCAACATCCAGATGGCGCTTAGGGTAGAACGCTGCTGCACCTGCTTCCAGTGCGAGCCGTTCGTACTCGTCGTCCTGTTTCATCGAAGTCAGGACTACGACCGCCTGTGGATCGACCTCCAAGATCGATCGTGCTGCCTCGAAGCCATTCATTTGAGGCATCTGTACGTCCATCACGACAGCATCGGGGAGAATTGACTCGTAAGTATCGAGAGCTTGGGCACCGTCCTCACGCTCAGCCACTACCTCAAACCCACCTGCCTTTTTGAGCATGGCAGTGATGATGTCTCGGAAAATTGGCTGGTCGTCTATAAGAACTACTCGGTACATGCTCTGCTCTCGGTGATCAATAATTGAGGTCTACATTGATCTTATTTTGAGAAGGCGTCCGAGTTAATAGACGAAGGTTTAACCGGTGGTGCGGTAATCCCTAATGAGCCAGTGGGTGCGCGCCGTTAGCTAAGCTGCAGGGCTCTGCTCGGTGGAAGCCTCAACCGGTGAATCAGACAGTTCAAGTTCTGCCAAAGCTGATGGTGGAGCAACGAATGGAATCGTCAAAATGAGTGTCGTACCGTGACCGCGTTTTGACTCAACTTTCAAGGTAGCGTTCATGGCGTCGGCGTAGTCATAGATATTGACCATCCCGAGACCGCCACCATCACCCTTCGAAGTATCGAATCCGATCCCGTCATCGGAAACCGACATGATCAGTTCTTGCGCATCGGTGTCGTAGTCCCAGTCAACTCGGCACACACTTGCCTGTGCGTGTTTGGCAACGTTGCCCATTGCAAGTTCTGCGGTGCGATACACACCCAGTCGTACGTCATCCGGAATTACAGACGTACCAGTAGGCTCCAACTCAGTCGCTGAAGGACTGATGGTCAACTCAACCGGAACCATCGACTCGTAGAAGTTTCGTAGAGATCTGAGTCCAGCCCCTGCACCGACTCGAACGATGCTCGGGTGCAATCGGTGCGAAATGCCGCGAATATCCTCTTCCCGAATATCGTCGATTTCCTGCGCAATGCGGTCCAACTCACTCAGCTGGTCTTCGCTTGCTTCAGGTATTGACTCTTTAAACTGCACAAGTTGCATCCATGATGCGAACAGTTTTGATTGCACAGTTCCGTGCAACTCTTCTGCGATAGCTCGCTTCGTTGAATCAGCAGCCTGGACCATTCGTTCTCGTGAATCACGAACTGCCCTGTTCTGAGCTGCCAGAGCATGGTTGGCCTTTTCAAGCCGAAGCTGGGAGCGACCTGATGCCCAGTGCAGAACAACCAGTACGAGAACCATTCCTGCGTTGAATACGCCGGCAATCAGCCAAATGCTTCGATTCGCTATACCTAGTTCACGCGACACATCGGTTGTAATTGCTGCAACCATCAAAGGGCGAGCCGACTGGCCGTTCCCTGGAGGTTGGTTCCAGATTAGTTTGTACGTCTGGAGAATGTCAGTTTGAGCGCCAATATTCGCAAATGCAGCATCAGGCTGCATGTGAATGGACGCTGGCTGGTTGTGACGCGCGTCGTCGTGTGCCAGTGACATCGACTCAGACAATGGAAGCGCGACCGATCCAGTGGAATAGAGAGGTTCACCTGTAAGTGAGTACAGATCGAGACGTTGCGCGTGAGCACCGAACATGCCTCGCTTCATCAGCGAATCAAACGAATCTGTTTCAACGAGATTGACCAGTCGCTCTGCGGCTCCTGATCCAGTTATTTCGGCACTACCGAGGTGGATAACAGAGGAGAAACGATCGAGATCTTCGATTTGACCCTGGTGGATGCTGTTGAGGGAATGTTCGGGAAGGAGGTTCGATCCGAAGCCGATGATCGCGCCGGTCATAACCGTAATAATGACTAAACCGAGAATTAACGGACTCTGGAAAACTGTGCGACTGGTGATCGGTCGTTCTAGTTCCGAGTTCGTCGATTCCTCACGAAGAATCGGTTCAGTTTTTCTAAGGTCCTGCATCGATTAACCCCTCTGTGCATGTGACTTTATTGCTGATTTGCGAAATGCAAGAGGTGAGTGATCGCCAAGTGCGATGTGTGTTTCTACGCGCTAAACAAACACTTAAAAGAAAAACCCCGAAACGTTTGTTCGAGGCAAAATATCGAAGGATTCTTGCTTAGGCAGCCATTGCTGCGTCGGCTCCGCCTGAAGGACCACCACCAACGAATGATCGGAGCATTGAAACGTTCAGGTTTCGCTTTGGTACGAACCCACATGCGCCGATTTCACGTGCGAGTGTTGGGTATTCCGAGTCAGAACCCATGCTGGTGAGAACAATGTTTGCCTGAGGGTGTCGAGCAAGGATTCGTCGAGTCGCCTCAACACCGCTCATGTCACCCATTTGGACATCCATTACGACAACGTCAGGATTGATCTTGCCCATCATTTCGAGAGCATGCATCCCGTCAGTTGCTTCTCCAATAACTTCGCAAGCTCCGTCCCGCTCCAGGACAGTCCTGGCAACATTGCGGAACACTGGCTGGTCATCCACCAGCAGTACAGAAATTGAATCGAGGTTTTCGTTTACAGGAGTGCCCTGAAAGAAATCGACTACTTCGCCCATTGTCGTTCTTACCTGAGTGTTTCTAGCTCCGCTTGCGCGTCGCTCGGTATTGAATTTGTTGCCCTGATCAACAGCCTATGTGGTGCTCCGAGTAACGTGCAGTGGAAGCACCGTCAATCGTCTTGGTGCTAGCGCACAACCGACATAGCGCGTTTTCCGGGAAAGACTCTGGGTGTAGTGCCGCGAAGCCTCGAACCTGCAAGTTTGTGTCTAAAATTCTTGCTCTATGACTCGCGATGCCACGAACGAAAACCCAGTCGATCTCTCACTCGACCAGCCCGACACCGCGGAAACATCGGGTATTACACGACTCAGCAAAACTGAGGACGAAACAGAAGGCCAGCACCTGAAAAGAGTTGCTGAGGAACTGAGCGGTTCGGGTGAACAACGAGTTTTGAATTTCAAGCAACAACTGAGCGCGCGCGAAAGTCGAGCTCGATTGGATGCAGCCACCGAACTTGGCAGAATAGGTACTCAGCGTTCAGTCCACGTCCTTCGTGAGCTGCTTTCGAGTACAGACCGAAACAACTGGGCGTTAGCTGTTCATGGTCTACGTAGTGGTGGATCCAGAGAGGCGTGGCTGTGCCTGGAAAGTGTCGCTCAAGCTGAGGCTGATCAGATTAGCTCTGGGGATTCACTCAGAGCATCTGAGGCAGTCGATCGTCTTCTAGCTATGGGGCGAACAAAAATGATGGATCGCCTGTTCCGCGCAGCTGATGGCCACTCTCGATCCATACCTGCCGACGTCGCTATTGCGTTCTCTCGATCTGCGGTCGATTCTCTTGCAGATGATCAAAAAATGGTGATGGAAATGAGATTGGGACTAAACGGATACTCAATCTCAACTCCCCGCGAAACAGCAGATTCCCTCTCAATGGAGCTCGACACGGTGCGAGCTCTAGAGCTCAAGGCCTGGCAAGCTATTCACTCTCCTTTGCCTGCCTCTGACTAGCCTGACCGAAACCGCAGGATCGCGGCGGGTCTATACTGCGCCGGTATTGAGCAACCCAGACGCAGCATCACAAACCCCTCCCGCAGAATCTCGAGCAACAAAATCCTCAAACGGTTTTCTCGCAGCATTCCGATCACTAAGTAATCGTAATTTTCGCTACCTGTGGTTTGGGCAGGTGCTGTCGGCGACTGCAATGCACGCCGACATGGTTGCCAGAGCTTGGCTTGTCTGGGATTTAACCAACTCATCAGCTTCTGTGGCGTCAGTCCTGATCGCCCGAGCTGTACCGATGCTCATTCTTGGTTTGATTGGCGGGGTCGCTGCTGACAGGTTCAGTCGCAAAAAGCTGCTCATGATCATCCAAACCTGGACGTTCTTGATGCACGCGATCATGGCAGCTGTGCTACTGCTTGACGTTGTCGAGTTGTGGCACGTATACGCAATCGCATTTGGTCTTGGTGCAGGCATGGCGATGAACCAGCCAGTCAGGACTTCGATCATCCCGAATCTCGTTGAGAAGAAGGACATGATCAATGCGATGTCCCTGAACTCAATTGCTATCAATTCCACTCGCCTTGTCGGACCGGCGGCAATTTCAGCGTTGATTATTGCAACTGATATTGGCTGGGCTTATGTGTGGTCAGCCTTCGCTGTATTTGTAGTTATTTGGACAACATCAAAAATTGGAATTCCTACTGCGAGCAAGTCTCGACCGAGAGGGAACCCGTTCACCCAGTTAATCGAAGGCTTCGTCTACATTGGACGACACCGTGAGATTCTTGCGCTTGTGATCCTTGGGTTGGGTCCATTGGCAATCGGGTTTTCGCACCAGGCATTGCTACCTCAACTTGTTGAAGAAAAGTTCAACAGCGGGGTTGGTCTGATGGGTCTAATCATGGGAACCGGGGCGATAGGTGGTTTGAGCGCGGGACTGTTTATCGCTTCCAGACGAGACGTTACCTATAAAGGCAAATTGATGTTGTTTGCAACAGCTTCTTACGGTTTGTCGTTGCTGGGATTCGCAGGTGCTTTCGCCTTATGGACGGTCTTCCCGCTAATCATTTGGCTTGGCGCGTCTCAAACACTCTTCAGAGCAGGCAGCGGCGCGACGCTAATGGAGGTTGCCCCAGATCGCTTACGAGGCCGAATCATGTCCGCAACATTGCTCGATACCGCGTTGTCTCCAGCGGCTGGATTTGTGGCTGGTCTATTTGCCGACGCCTGGGGTGTCGAAGCCGGTTACATGTTCCTCGGTGGCGGGTGTTTGTTGGTCATGTTCGTCGTGATGGCGTTTTATCCAAAGATTAAAGACCTCTAAGGCATTTCGAACCAACGAACTCGACTATAAAATCCCGGCGTTCTGTTCGACGATTGGGCTTGTAGTTGTCGAACGCAATCGTCTAATCGGGGAACAGTATGAAAATCACAGAAATCAAAACATTCCTAATGCACGGCGGAAGGCGCAACTGGGTCTTCTGCAAAGTCGAAACAGACGAGGGCGTTCACGGCTGGGGTGAAGGAACACTCGAACGGCATGAAGAGGCGGTAGCTGCCGGGATCAAGACTCTCGCATCCCGACTGATCGGGCGTGACCCGACGGAGATCGAAAAGAACTGGCAAATCATGTACCGCCACGGATTCTGGCGCGGTGGTGTTGTCATGGGTTCGGCGATGGCGGCAATCGATATTGCGTTGTGGGACCTGACCGGAAAGGTATACAACCTCCCGATCTACAAGATGCTCGGTGGTGCAGTTCGAGACAGGGTGAAGGCATACACACATGCGCAAGACCTCGTTGGCGGCAAAGAGGCTGTCGAACAGGGATTCAGTGCATTCAAAACTGGCGGATGGATCGTCGGCAGACAGGCTTTCAAAGAAGAAGATGTAGTCGATGCACTTCACGAGAAGATAAAAGGAATGCGCCAGGAGCTGGGTCCAGATGTCGATATCATGATCGACAACCACGGTCGGGCACACCCTTCGCTTGCGATTCGACAAATTGACGCCATTGAAGAGTTCAACCTGAAATTCTTCGAAGAGCCTGTCCCGCCGGACAACCTTGACGCAATGGAGCAGGTGCGACGAGCTGGCCACAGGACTGATATTGCTACCGGCGAGCGCCTGTTCTTTCGATACGGATTCCGAGACATCTTGCACCGTCGACTTACCGACGTGATTCAACCAGATATTGCTCACACAGGCGGTATTTCTGAGATCAAGCGAATCGCTTCGATGGCAGAAATCGAGTACATCAAATTCGCCCCTCACAACCCGAACGGTCCGCTCGCAACAGCTGCTTCACTGCATGTTTGTGCGACAGTACCGAACTTCCTGATCCTCGAAACCGCACGTGACATGCCGTGGCACGACAAGGTCCAAACAAATCCTGTCCAGATTAAGGACGGTTACTTCGAGCTACCTACTGCTCCAGGTCTTGGAACTGATCTTGATGAGTCGGTAATTGCGGAACGACCATTCGACCCACAGCAGGACCGATACGTTGGATCCTGGAACGAAGAAGACAACTCACCGGCCGACGTTTAGTCGGTCGGTTCCCGACGCTCAAAGCTAACTGGAACATATGAAATTCAAAGCTGCTCTTTTTGACATGGACGACACTCTGATTGATCGTCGCTCTGCCTACGACCAGGTATACCGGGTGTTGTACGACAAGCACGATGTCATCAATCAGTCGACGAACTGGGACGAAGCCCTCGATTACTTTTGGACGCTTTCGCCCGACAACGCGACTGATCCAAAAGAAGCTTTTGCTGCAATTCAAAACAAGTGGCCCGGAGTAACGGGTGACCCTGATTCGCACTACAACTTTTACTTCGAGCAAATGGTGCGATTCATGCAGGTGCTACCGGGTGCCATGGATTTCGTCGACTGGATGAATGACTCTGAGATCAACTGGGGCATTGTCACGAACGGTGATCAGTTCCAGCACCAGAAAGCGGAAGCCACTGGTCTCGACAAGAAGGCGCCGTTCGTACTGGCATCGAAGCTTTTCGGCGTAAACAAACCTGGAGCGGAAGTATTTCACGAGGCAGTAAGGCTTTTGGACGATGCAGGGGTCGAAACCAGCGACATCTTATTCGTTGGCGACAACCCGTACACCGACATCATTGGTGCTCATGGAGTTGGAATGAAAACTGCCTGGATTCGAATGGGGCGCGAGCAGTACCCGGACGATGCTCCGAAACCTGACTACATTGTCGACCACGTCTCAGAGTTAAAACCTCTGCTTGGATAAGCTCTTAAGCCGCAACTAAATCGACCAATCAGGAATACAATCTCGCCGTTCAATCCGCGCAAATAGCGGAAATAGGTTCGAAAGCGAGAAATGAATTGGTTGGAGTAGCAGTACTCGGTACCGGTCGCATTGGCGGTCGATACATCGACGTTGTAAATCAGACACCAGGTGCCGAGTTGAAGCTCGTTGCCGAACAAAGACCCGAAGCTGCCGCTCCGTGGCAGGACAAATATCCAGACGTTGAATTTGTCTCGGACTACCACGCTGCGCTCGAACGAGACGATGTTGATGTTGTCATCGGCACGCTTCCTCATTGGTTGCACTACCAGGCAGGTCTAGACTCGGCGAATGCCGGCAAGCACGTGTTCATCGAGAAGCCGCTGGCACTTTCAGGTGCCGAAGGACGAGAGATGCTCGATGCCGCAAAGGCCAACGGTGTGAAACTCATGACCGCTCACACGCAACGGTACTACCCAGAAGTCCGTGCCATGAAAGAACTGGTCGACTCCAAGAAGCTTGGGGAACCGCTCATGGCTCACGACATGTGGCACAAGCCTTATCAGCCTGAACTGCGTCCACCATGGATGCTCGATGCTTCAAAGGGTGGTGGAATGGGGCAGATGGACGGAACGCACGAGATCGACCGTCTCATGTGGATCTTTGGTCCGGACGTAGAAACCGTCAGCGCCCAGGTTCTGCAGGCGACCTACCCGAACTCGAAGCACCCGGAAATCAAATGTGATGACACAGCAATGTGCTTCCTTCGATGGAAATCTGGTCTTGTGGCCACTATCAGCCGGCAAGCCTGGAGAGTTGGAGCAACCGAATACGGTGGCGACTTCTTCTTCACAGACGGCATGGCTCGGTTCCGCCACGCATACGGATCGTCGCCAGGGCAGGAAACAGCTCTTTACATTGCTGATACTGAAGACGGTGTATGGCGTAAGGAAGAGATTGCCGACACTGACAGCCTGTTGGACGAGTTCACCGAATTCGTTGCAGCACTCCAGCGCGGTGATGAAGACACCCCGATTCCACAGGAACACGGCTGGCGCGTTTTAAAGGTGTTCGAGGCGACTGAAGAGTCTGCTCGAACCGGCAGAGAGGTCGTAATTGACTGGTAGATGGTCATTGCTGCGGTTTCTTGGTTCAGATGCCGTAGCAACAACCATTTATGACGAGGGGTTTTCGCGTCCCGACAATCGATTCATTCCTGTTTCGTCCGACGACTTGATCGAATACATGTCGTCGGATGAGCAGCGGTTTGGTGCGCTTGCACAGCGCATTGAGCACGTGACAAGTTGGCTCGTTCGAATACTTGAGCAGGAAAAATCCGCATTCGAGCGTCTTCTCACTCGAACTTACGCCCGCATCAATCCCGATCGTGAAACTGTCGAGATTCTCGATACCAGCGATCCAACAGACCGGGATTTTGAGATTCTCAACGACAAGCTTCAGCACATGCTTGAGAAGGCAAACTTCGAGAAGTTGACCGATGATCAAGTGCGGATGGCACTTGAGACTGGGAATACCCATGGGATGCGTGTGAAGATCGACGATGAAAGTCTAGAAGACATGTCGATCTGGGTACGTGGACGCTCCACTACCTCATACCGACGCAGAACTCTCCGACACCCAATCTCCGGTGAAGAGAGTCAACTGGCGATGTTCAACCGGCTTGCCTTGATCACTCGACCTTCAGGTGAGAAGAACGTGCAGTTGCGACTGTTCAAGGACATTCCGATTCGGGATGTTGAAGCATTGTTACCAAATGCACGGGTTCAAATGAGTCTTCGAGACGCGGTCATGATGGTGGGCACAGGTGCGGGTGCCGCCTGGACCGTTGTTTCTAAAATTCTGGCGGTAGGTCTTGTCGCGGCGAGCCAGTTGTTCTGGGTTGTTGCTGTTCCACTTGGTGGACTGTCGTGGAAGTTGTTTTCTGGATACAAGCGGGCGATTAAGAACCGAGACTCGTACCGCGCCAGACACCTGTATTACCAGAACCTTGGCGCGAATCGGAGCGCACTGCACCGTATCGCATTCATGATTTGTGAAGAGGAGATTAAGGAAGCTGCGTTGCTATACACGTTCTGTCTCGACGCCGAGCAGGATGGGCGGGCTGTTACTGAGTCATCGGTGAAGTTGGAAATTGAGGAATATCTCAGCAGTCTGACCGGTATCACAGTCGATTTCGATATCGATGATGCAGTTGAAACTCTCGAACGTCTTGAGCTGTGGAAAGAGCGATCAAAGTTGCTGGTTAAGTCGGTAGACGAGTCAGAAGCGCTACTCAAAAACCACTGCCAGGAAGGCTTGTCTCGCGACTATCACACAAGTCTGCTTGGGATGACTGAGTAATGGCAAAGCCGCTGGGTCTGCTGTTTGACCTGGACGACACGCTCGTTCCAGAAATGGAGCATGAGTACGCTGCGCTTCAAATAGTCTGTGAAATTGTTGCTGCGAGTCATCCGCAGGTAAACGCTGCGAAATTGAGGGACAGTCTCGATCGAAATGCTCAGCAATTGTGGTCCTCAGCCGGAAATCCGGGCAAATACGATTCGATCAGCTATAGCGCTTATGAAGGACTCTGGGGACCTCCAGATTTGCCTGAAGCGGAACTCGACAATGATGCAGATACTCTAACGAGTTATCGAAAAAAGGCGTGGGACGATGTTCTGGCTGAATTTGGAATCATTGACCCACAGCTACGCGACGAAATTATTCAACGACAATACGAAGAGCGAGTTAGCCAGTTGATTCCTTACCCTGGAGTTTCATCGCTACTGGAAAAACTTGCTGGTCGCTACAAGTTAGGCGTTGTCACGAACGGATCCCCTGCCGTACAGCGGTTCAAACTGCACCGATCTGGTCTTGCAGCATATTTCGATACTGTCGTGGTTTCTGGCGACGTCGGAATCGTAAAACCAAATCCGGAGCCGTTCACAAGTGCGTTGTCTCAACTTTCACTAGAAGCATCTCAAGCGATCATGATCGGAAACTCACTTAAATCCGACATCTCAGGAGCATCAGCACTCGGAATGAGAACAGTTTGGGTGAGCCACGACGACGAACTCACTGCGAAAGACCCTCAACCGGACTGGATAGTTCAATCTGTGATCGAGGTTGAGGGTCTGGAACCCCAGTTTTAAGGCGTTACCGTATCGCCTTGAACAATTCCTTCATCGCGCACGATGTCGCCAACGCTTAGGGTGTGCGTTGCATCATTGATCGACTCAATTGACCAGCCAGACGATCCGAACTTAAACCTCGAAATCGACGTGTTGTAAATCTGAGTTCGCTTTAGGAACTTCGAGTCCATTCCTGTGATGTAGTGGATGATGCACCGCAACGTGATTCCGTGAGAAACGATCGCAATCTTGTGTGTGCCCTTTTGTTCATGCCAGGCAGGGTTGTAGGTAATTTCGTCCTCGATCCAGTTCGAAGCTCGTCGCTCGACCAATCGCTCAGACTCACCGTCGGCTGGTTGGAACCATTTGCCTTTCGTTGCTTCGAGAAGCTTGACCTCAGGTGTGATTACCTCAGAAGCAAGACGACCACGCCACGCGGGAATTTGGCGCTCAATGATTGGATCAACACGGTCGAACTCGACTCCCTCAATGCCCATTCCACGCAACATACCTTCAGTAGTTTGAACGGCACGCACGAGCGACGATGAGTAGATCCGATCGAACTGGACGCCCTCTTTCTTGAGGCGCTCGCCAAGTGCTTCTGACTGGCGATGCCCGCGGTCGGTCATTGGTGCGTCAAAGTTCTTACCCGCGGCAATACCGGGTGTGATGTTTGACTCCGACTCACCATGCCGGATGAAGTAAAGATCAAATTCAACGTTATCGTGGATCAACGGAAGTTCCTGTGTTGATTTTATGCGATGAGATCCACATTATTTTGTTCCCAAACTGTCAACTATGGAACAAGGAAAGTTGGGGTCAACATTCCTCCATTTGCGTGCCGATCATTAGGTAAGTCAGCAATTAGACGCAGCAACGCTGCCTCAAGCATGATGTCATTCAAAGTGTGTCGACCCAAAGTAATGTTCTGCCAGGACAAGGCTTCATCCGGTGTCAATTTAGCGATGTAATTGAACAACGACCAGATTTGATCAGCGGTAAGTGTATGACCTCCGGCGACTTGCTCAGCTAAGCCAAATTCTGACGAAGGGTTGAGGATTTCTCTCCACAGCAATTTGTAACCCTGAGCGTGGATTGCCGATCCCTCTTCAGTGATCACACTGTCAATCAAACTTTCAATCGTTGTTTTGGCGGGAGCTATATTCGGAAATTCTGCAATTTTGATTCCTAGAAATTCCTCAATCTTCCTGAAAGCAGCCGCCTCGAATGCCTGTGCTTCCGCTTCGTACACCGGTCGAATTTCAGGTCGAAGTTCAGATTCCGGCTGCTCCGGATTGATGATGTCCTGGTAGGCGTGCCCTAATTCGTGGAAATAGACTCCTAGAGCTTCTATCGGAGACATTGAAAGGTCGATAAAAATGTGTATCTTCCCATTCAGCCTGTATTTGAATCCGATCTCTCCACCAAATATTGAGCACCACTCGTAAAGATCAACGTAAGTATCGTCCGTCTCAAGGAAGTAGTCAGTCATGCAAGCGTTGAAGGAAGCAGCCACGAACTGGTCGTGCGGCAGTATGTTAACCACGACGCGCTCTTCGTTCAGATTCCGACCAGTCAGCAGGTAATAACCTGCCCTCGCAGCATCGTTAATTTCTTGTTCCCAGTTGGGAAGTTCCAGCGCCGAACCGTTTGCGCGACGGACCTGGCTCAAGAACGTCTCGTCGGTGAAGATGGCAAGCATCTTTCGAAGTTCAGCATCGGGAATGTTGTATTCAGTCGAACTTTCGGCTGTGAACAGACCATCTGATACTTCGAACCATCTTCCAATGAAGTTGTCCTCGTCATTGAATTCAGGAATATCGTCGGTAGGGTCAATGTGGACTTCTATTAAATGTTGACCCGGCGACAACTCTCCAGGTCCGAATCTGATTGTCTCTTCCCAGGTCTTACCCGCATCGTCACCGGATTCGAATATCAAGACCTCGTGTAAATGGCCGTCCACGTATAGGTGCGCCTCGAACGAACCCGAACTGGGAGTTGGTACGCGGCTGGAGTTTCGGATGGCAATGCGTATTTCATTGTTTGACTCGCTAAATACCTGCCCATCAGGACTTTCTGTAGATCCATCCAAAGAGTGAACGGATATCGCATCGTCCCAGCCGAATGGAATTACCCCGGTCAAGTTAGCGAGAATCTGAGTTTCTCTTATCGGTGCACCTCTTGAAGGTGTTGGCTGTGGTTCCGAGATCGGATCGTGGGTGCCCCAGGTCAGAAATAGATCGACGCGATTATCTCCTTCATTCGACTCATGGATAACGTTCGTGGGGTCAACTATCAGTGAAATCTTGTGTTCACCCGGAGTGACGCGAACCCAACGTGCCAGATCTTCCCAAACGAGATACGCGTAGCGCCCAGAGACAAGTCCGTCGTAGTGCAAATTGAACATCACGACATCGTCAAACATGATCATCACGGAAAAATCCTGATCTATAGAAACCCGTGAATCGTTCAACGCCGCGAAAACGATCGAAGTATCACCAAGTGCCGACAGACCTCCTGATTCAGATGCACCAACGTAAGGGGCAATTAGAATTCCGGTTGAGTTGCCTAACATCGAAAGGTTCGGTAAGACCTCGTCTGTCGGCGGTGTAAGTGGTGGTCCGTCCCACGTGAATTTCTGAGAATAGGTGTTGTCCTTGTCAGAGATTTCTGCAACCAAGTTAGTAGGATCAATAACTAAAGTGACGGTGTGTTCACCGGGTTCAAGGTCAATTAGATCTAGGAGACCAGTCGCACCTTCGATGTAAATATACCTGCCTGGATCAATCCATATTCCAAACCAACGCTGGGCTAATTTATCGTCGATATAAAGATCGATCATGTATTCATCTCTGATCGGAGCTTTTCCCGCGTTGGTCACGAAAAAATCCACCACCAGATCGGATTTCTCAACCATAGGCCCACCCTTTGGATTCCGGACTCTAATTGGCTGGCCCTGTCCGAAATAAGGTTGGAGATCGGCGAGCGATTCTGGAGTGGGCGTTATTTCACCAAAGTTCAGGTCGATGGTCGGAAACGGAGTAGGGGTAGCAGTTGGATCATGAGGTAGTGTTTCAGCGACGATTTGTGAACTAATCACCCCTGCACGTAACGTCCCTGGTTCCGGCAACACGACTGGGGTCGCTGTTGGCATAGAAGTTGGTGATGGAATTATGGGAGTTGACGTCGGTGCGACTGTAGGAGTCGCTGTTGGTGACACCAGTGGTACAGAAGTCGGACTAGGTGGGGTGGTGGGAGTTGGCTCCGGGAGCCTAGTTGCGGTTGGATCTTGTCTAGTTGAGATTGAACTCGGAGTTTCATCAGGTTGTTCATTCGATGGCGATTCTTGATCCGTTGAAGGTGCGGTACAGGAAATAGCAGTGAACAGAGTCAGTGCGATAGCAATAAGAAATATAGTGTATGTACGTGGTGATTTGTGCATGAAGCGTGAGTTGTAGCACATACCCAGTAGGTACTGGTCTGTCTATAACATCGAATTTGATTGAATCTTATCGATAGGCACCGAGCGCTTCACGTTTCCGTTGACCGTGTCGATCCTCACCCCACTCTCCGGTACTATTACGCCCGTTCAAAAGATGACTTGTAAAAAGCATCAAATTTCACGAGGGGAACTTAATGAAACCTGCAGATCTAAAAGCCGCAATTAAAGCCAAGCGCCCTGTATTCGGGTTCATGATTTCCGCAACTGCGAGCATGCGGTGGGGACGTGTCTTTGCAGGATCAACCCTCGACTTCGTTGTGATCGACTCAGAACACGGCTCACGTGACCGTCAGTTGATTGCCGACACTGTCCAGCAAATGCAGTTGCTAGATATCACTGCGATCGTACGAACTCCGAACACTGAAGAGGTTTATGTCGCAATGGCTCTGGATGCAGGAGCCGACGGTGTACTGGTTCCTTACTGCGAAACAGTCGACGAAGTTCGCCACTGTGCGATGAAGCTCCGAACCCACCCTCTCAAGGGTGAGTACTACGAACGAGTGGTCGAGACCGGTGAGTACCCAAGCGAGAAATCGAAGAATTACCTCGACAACCGACACAAAGACCACATCTTCATCATGGGTATCGAAAGTGAACCAGCAGCGGAGCGAGTTGGCGAACTAATCGAGTGTGCACCGATCGACGGTGTTTTCATCGGACCGAACGACATGACGACTTCGCTTGGTATTCCTGATGAGGTCGACAACCCGATTTACATCGACACGTTGAAGAAGGTCATTGGTGAGGCAGATCAGCGCGGTCTTCCGACCATGATCCACCAGCAAACTATTGCTACTTCGCAAACTGCAATTGAACTTGGAGCCCGATTTATCCTGCACTCATCAGATGCTGGAATCCTGCTTCGAGGAATTCAGGATGAATTCACCCAGTTGCGTGATATTGCTCGCGAGAAGCACGGCGATGTTGCACAGGTTGCTACCGAAGACACCCTAGACGTCGTCTAGTTCTAGAACACAAGTTCAAATCAAAAAGCCCCGAGAATCCTCGGGGCTTTTTCTGTTTCGTAAGACGTTTGGGCTAGCTGAGAGTGAATTTGCGGAACGACTCGGCGTATTCAGCACCGATCTTCTTGCCTAATTCAGCTCGACGTTCTTTCATCCACTTGCCTGCCTTTTCGAGGTCTGGCACCTGGCTTACGTGAGCCTGGAGAGCCCTGACACATGTGTCCACATCTTCTTCTTCAAGAGGATTCCAGAAATCTGCCTGTGTGCCGAAACTCATGACCCACACTTCTCGCACTTTGTGCGGCTCCAGACCTTCGTCATAAAAGAGTTCAGGGAAGGTCAAGTGATCGCGGGCAGACGGAAATACTGCAGAAAGTGCTGCTTCACCCGCTGCAAAGTGATCCGGGTGTCCAATGTAACCGGAGTTGAGCAGATCTCGTGTTGGGTTCGTCGTGATCAGCACGTCGGGTCTGTGGATTCGAATTTGCCTAGAAATATCTCGACGTACATCGAGAGTCGGTTCTAGATAACCGTCCGGGTAGCCCAGGAATTCAACTGTCTTAAGCCCGAGAATCTTTCCGGCATTGACCTGCTCTTCGGCTCGAATTTCGGCGAGTCGTTCCGAAGATATGTCTCGATCTTCAGTACCTTTGGAACCATCGGTGCAAAGCACGTAGGTGACTTCCCACCCCTGCCTGCACCATTTGGCGACCGAGCCCGAGCAACCGTATTCAGCATCGTCAGGATGCGCGGTCACAACCATCGCTTTGTTGAACCGAGACTCTGAGCCGTTACCGGACGTCATTTACTTTGTTGCCCCCGATTGGTGAAGTTAGACATTCAAACCGAAAAATCGTATCACCACGATCGAAAACTAAGAAGAGAGGTGAGACTCAAAAAAATGCACCGTTTTCTCGACTGCCCGTCTCGATTCGAAGAACGCACCGTCATGATCAACGCCTTCAAGTTTTTCGAACTGAAACCCGAACTCTCTGCTGGATGACTCTGCATTCTCGAAATATGGGTCTTTGTCCCCACAAAACAGCAAAGTCGGGGCGCTAAAACCGCCAAGGCGGTTGTCTACTCCCTGCCACCGGATTAGAGCCTCGTGAGATGCTGCGAGCGCTGCCGGATCGTTGCCTGGTCGTTCACCGACGGGCTGCTCAATAGACTTTGCCCGGCCAGAACGTAGTACACGAATCCGACGCTCGTATTTTTGTCGCTCAACAGAAGGGGGGAGCATTTGCATGCCGCCTATGGCAAGGGCGGTAATCCGTTCAGGTGAACTTGCCGCCAATTCAAATCCAGTTCGACCACCCAGCGAAAAACCCAGAAAGGCGAATTCTTCGGCCGATTGAGAATCAGCGAGTTCCCTAACAACGTCGGCTCGCCGTTCGATTGTTTGGTCGGCCGGATCGTGTGATCGGGTTGATTCGCCGTGGCCGATTGCATCAAATGCGAGGACAGTGAATGACGGTTCTAAGGCATGGATCCAACCGCCAACGTGCCAATCTCGACCCCATGAGCCGAATCCGTGGTGAAGGATAAGTAGTGGTCCCTCACCATATATCTCGTAATTTATTTCGAGGTGGTCGACCGAAAGTGTTGGCATTTTTTGATTCTAATGACAATTCCTGCATCAAACCGCAAGCAACTGAATGTAAACTCAAACGGTTCCATTTCAACAACCTATTTCGGGGAGTTCCGGACAGATGGCAAATCCACTCGTTTCCGTGATCATGGGCAGTACTTCCGACCTGCCGACGATGCAAGGCGCGGTCGATATTCTTGAGGAATTGGAAGTTCCTCACGAAGTAAGAATCGTGTCCGCTCACCGAACACCCGACCTGATGTTCAAATTTGCTGAAGAGGCAAAAGATAGGGGCATCAAGGTAATCATCGCCAGTGCTGGCGGTGCCGCACATTTGCCAGGAATGACAGCAGCCAAGACAGTCCTGCCGGTAATTGGTGTTCCGGGAGTTGGTCCTCACCTCGATGGGATGGATTCACTCATGTCTATGGTCCAGATGCCTCGCGGCTACCCGGTCGCAACCGTTGCTATAGGTAAATGGGGTGCCGTGAATGCCGGGCTACTGGCATCTCAAATCCTTGGATTAGTCGATTCTGGCATTCAGGGGAGAGTCGAGAAACGGCGAGCGGCTGTTACAGCCGAAATCGAAGCTCAAACTTTTGTGAAGACGGACGAATAAGTTCACCAATGAATCGAGAATCTGTACTAAATCCTGGATCGACAATCGGAATCATCGGTGGTGGACAGCTGGGTCGCATGCTCGCTATGGCAGCTCGCCAGATGGACTACAAGTCTGTAGTTCTAGATCCAAATCCTGATTCTCCAACGTCCCAGGTCGCGGACGGCCAAATTACAGATGCCTACGAGAGCCGAGACGCAGCTCGAGACCTTGCAAGGGCAACGGACGTTATTACGTACGAATTCGAGAACGTAGACGCCGATTCAGTCGGTGCTGCAGCTGAAATTCGCCCGGTCTACCCATCCTCCAGCGTACTTAGAACTGCTCAGCATCGTTTGCATGAGAAGAATGCCTTGCTGAAAAGCGGAGTTCCGGTTTCACCATTTCGTGAGATCAAATCTGTTCAAGATCTTCGCGATGCCGCAGTTGATCTTGGATTCCCGATGGTTTTGAAAACCGCTACTGAGGGATACGACGGAAAAGGGCAGATCATCGTTGGCCGTGAGGAAGAGATTGATGGCGCGTACGAACTCCTTGCATCGCGAAAGGTCGAACTTGTCGTAGAGCAGTTTGTTCAATTCAAGATGGAAATTTCAGCGATCTGTGCTCGGACATCCGAGGGTGTTACCGCCACGTTCCCGCCATCAGAGAATATCCACCGCAATCACATTCTCGACACATCGATAGTTCCTGCCCGTATTCCTGAGGAAGTCCAGGAAAGTGCACGACGACTTGCCGCAGGTATTGCCGAAAGCCTCAACGTCGTTGGTCTAATCTCAGTTGAGATGTTCGTTACGAAAGAAAACGAACTTCTCGTAAATGAGCTTGCTCCACGGCCTCATAATTCAGGTCACTACACGATGGATGGCTGTGACATTTCGCAGTTCGAGCAACTCGTCAAAGTGCTCGCCGGTATGCCAATTTCCGAACCTAATTTGCTGAAACCGACCGTGATGGTCAATTTGCTGGGTGAAGTTTGGGAAGATACCGATGGTGACCCAGATTGGGCTCGTGCAATGGAACTGCCTGGTGTGAATTTGCACCTTTACGGCAAGGCGGAAGCACGAGTTGGGCGCAAGATGGGACACATCAACGTAGTCGCGGACACAGTGGATGATGCCCTGTACCTCGCAAATGAGGCGAGAGATCGAGCCTGGCGAAGAAGCGCTGCTTTTTAGCTAGTCTGAAGATTCGGGTCGCCGGAACATAGCATCACCGTCGTGCCCTGATTCACCCGACAATTCGATTTCGCCATCGTGAACCGTGTAGATCTTATCGGCCATATCGAGCAAGGTTCGGTCGTGCGTAGTCGCGACAATCGACATACCTTCTTCGGAAACCATTCTTCTGAACAGCCCGAAGATCTCGGCAGCGTTCACGGAGTCAAGCTCACCAGTAGGTTCGTCGGCGAGGATCACATTTGGTCGCATGGCGACTGCGCGTGCAATAGAGATTCGCTGCTGTTCACCACCTGATAGCTCGTACGGTCGATGCTTGGCCCTTCGACCGAGTCCGACCATGTCGAGCACTTCATTCGTCCGTTCAGAGCGTTCTCTGGATCCCATACCCGCAATTCGCATAGGTAATTCGACGTTCTCGTATGCGGATAGGAGAGGCAGCAGGGCAAAGGACTGAAATACGATTCCAATTCGATGTCGTCTCAGCTGTATGAATTGCTTCTCACTAAACTGCGCGAGATCTTGGCCTTCAAACAAGATTTGCCCTGAGGTCGGGTGATCAAGTCCCGCCATCATGTTCAGGAGAGTTGTTTTACCCGATCCTGACCGCCCGACGAGAGTGATGAACTCACCCGGTTTTACGTCCAAGTTCACTGAATTAACCGCACGCACGTTTTCACCAGACAGTTGATATTCGCGTGTGACATCGATCGCCTGGATGATCGGTGATGAATTTACACGACCCGATGCGGTTGATGATTGCTCAGTCGCCTGACTCAAGAGTCACCCTCCCATCTTTCTGGTCAACTCGAACACGCCGCCCGATCTTTAGTTCATCCAGTAACTCTCGTGGGATTTGAACCGATCCTGAGGAGTCGATGAGCAGGAATTCCTCGGTGTTTGAGGTTTCACCACCGAGCTTTTGTTCAAATGAGACTTCACGGGTGGTCTCGGTACTGGTTTTACCGTCCTTAATCGCAACGGCTCGACCAACGCTTGATGCAATAGCAGGGTCGTGAGTGACGATCACAATCGTCGTACCCAGTTCTACGTTTACGTTGTTGAGTAGTTCGAGAACTTCCGTACCTGTCTGGTCGTCCAGTTCACCGGTCGGTTCGTCGGCCAGGAGCAATGGCGGTCGATTTGATAGTCCCACGGCAATTGCGACTCGCTGCTGCTCACCACCGGACAACTGAGCAGGCTTGTGATCCGCACGATCGGCGAGTCCAACGATTTCCAGAAGTTCTTCGGCTCGTTGGCGCCGTTCTTTTGCAGGAGCACCAGCTATCACCATTGGTAGCTCGACGTTTTCGAGGGCGGTCAAGTACGGGAACAGGTTTCGTGAAGTCTCCTGCCAGATAAATCCGACTTCGTGACGCCTGTACTGAACGACTTCTTTGTTGGTCATATTGAGCAGGTCAAAGTCGCCGACGTGAATTGTTCCTGCCGAAGGAAAGTCGTATCCGGCAAGAATGTTGAGTAGCGTGGATTTACCACTGCCCGACGCTCCGACGATAGCGATGATTTCGCCCTTATCAACAGTCAGTTCGAGCCCGCGCAAAGCCACAACTTCAAGGTCGGCTGCCTTGTAGATTTTGAACAGGCCACTGCACTCGATATATGGACCTCCGGCTGATGTCATCCGGTGGGACTCCCTTCGTTAATGAGGACGGTCGTCATTCTCCCATCCTCATGACGCTGTGGATAGACATTCGATAAACAGATACAAGAATCAACCCGACCACCACCAGGAATACAAGGCCAAGCAGACCGAACGTAATTCCGAATCCGAACCAGTCGATTTGAACTGCCATTGGTGGAGTTACGACCGCGTTTTCTCCCGAGTTAGCAAGATACGGCATGATGGTGGAACCCATTCGGGCTCCCATAAAGATACCGAGGGTAATTGCGACTCCAATTACCAGCATTTGTTCGAGAACAACCAAGAACAAGAGCTGTCGCATCGATAGTCCGATTGTTCTCAGGAGCGCAAGCTCAGAGCGTCTGCCAGCAAAGCTAACTCTAGCGTGAACAAGGAAGCCAACGGCGCTCACGACAAGAACTGTGAAGAACGCGATTCCCAGCAAAGCACGCCAGCCCGCAGAGACTAACGGGTCAAATGAGACTGCCGCCAACTCGACCGTGCGATCTATCACGTTGGCTCCACGTCTAACTTGCACTGCTTGCAAACCGGTTTCCACACTAGAGACTGCCGAATCACCTGGTACCACGCTTTCCAGGATGCCTTCTTCAGCCAGTAACAAATCTGCACCAGACTGGGTTGCGACCCAGAACTCAGTTGGTTGGACATCACCTACCGTCGTTGTGACGTTTAATCGCTCATGCAACGCATCAAAATCGGCGATGAGGAACGGTTCATCCTCTAGTCCCACAGTCGGGAAGTAGTTGATAGTGCCCCGAATCGAAACTTGTAGAGGAACACCGTCCAGTGAAATTTCAAGGAGTTCACCATTTTCACCATCGAACTGTTCAATGAACTGAGTGTTCGCGAGAACAGGCACAACATCCAATTGGGATCCGTGAGCAAGCCCTCGATATTCACGAGGGGCAGATGAGGTCCACCTCAATCTCGCAACACCATCAATAGGAGTTCCGTCAGGGTTGGTTGCGGGAACGATCGCATCTCCAAGTGCTTCACGGGTCGGCGCCATGGTCCGCCAGTTGTCGACTGTATCGAACGTTTCAATGATGATCAGTTCGGTGCCTGTTGGGTTCAGAAGGGCAATGTCGTCGATATCCAACGCCCCTGGACCAAGTCCGTTTTCGAAGTTGATCACACCAAGTGAATGCAGTCGAATCGGTGTTTTAGGCAGAAGTCCGGCAACTCCCTGGAACCTGGTGGCCTGAAGGCTGGATCCGACTCGGCACCATTCGGGTTCTTCGCTTTCGATTGGCAGCGGACAGTTGAATCTTCTCTGGTTTGTCGAAAGCGGGTTCAGGTTGCCGAGCGGAACTGAGAAGAAGTGGCCGTTCGCATCGGACAATCGTGCGACTATGAACGTCGCTGGTTGCCTCACCAGTGGTTTCACACGGGCAGTAATCCATCGACCGTCTTCCGGCAGAACGATTCCTGCCGAACCGCCTACATCGAGTACGGAAACTCGTTCGTCGAACGGCGAAAGCCCGAAATCGTCTCTAATCCAAGCAACGTCTTCGATCGATTCCAGTTCAATACCGATCATCTTGAACTGGTCCACGGCAACGCCAGCCGCGATATTTGCCTCTTTCCTGTAGATCGGAGACACGGCATGGACGTCATCGATATCTTCCAACTGAGTCGGAACCGATCGAGAGATACCGCCAGTAGGTAGGTTCACGGAAGTGAGTCTCAGATCGGCACCTGTCCGGTAGTAAGCCTGGTCAACTTCACTTTGTTGGAGAGTCGCCCCGAAGCTCGCGGCGAATACACCCAACGCAGCAGTGAGGATCAGCAATAGTGACAGACGTGAATGGTGAGCTGGATTTCGAGCCATCTGCCAGATACCCAAAATTAGTGCTGGCGGCGTAATCCGTGACAGAGGTCTTCGCGAAAGCAACTTTCCGGTCACGTCCATTGCGACCGGGAAGATCCTGAGAAGCACGAGTCCTACTGCGACAAGAAAAATTGCTGGCACTCCAAGGATCAGTTGGTTGACCGTGGTTTCACCAAACAAACTCACAGCAACGAATGAGCCCTGTTTAGTGAGTTGCCAGAACATGAACATCACTAGGCCGAGGAAGCCCAGGTCAAGGTAATAACGCTGAACGAAAGCCAATCTCGCCGGTCGTGCTCGGGTGACTCTGCTGGCAAGGAGTCCGAGTCTAGTTGCACGGAACGCCGGGATAAACAGCGCGAGGAGTCCTAAAAATCCGCCGAGAGCAGCCATGCGGAACGCGGCAAATGTGAGTTTGACCGGAAGTGGATCACCATTGTTCAGTTCGCTGTAGATGGGGAGAACACCAATTAGACCAACACCAAACATTGCGTTGAACGGTCCAATGATCGTGGCGACTAGTGCGAGCAAGCCTGCCTCAATGATGAACACGGCGAGAATCTGACCCGAAGTTGCTCCTCGTGTCCTGAGCTGGCCAACTTCGTTCCTCTGTGCGTCGACGAGCAACGAAGACAGGGTCACAACGTAGTACAGAACAACCAGCACAATCAAAATAAGGACGATGAACATAGGGAGCCGGTTGAAGAACAGGTCCGTTTCAAATGCTCGGAGCACGTCAGGGAGGTCCGACCTCATCAGGAACCCGTCGACTATGGCCTTCAGTTCACGTTCGGTCGCGTCAATGGTGTTTCGTATTGCTTCTGTTTCAGAAGCAGCGATTCGTTCCGGATCTACATCAAGCCACCAGGCGTAGTCAGACCCCATGTTCGGAAAGTACGTGCCAAGACCAACGGTAATTGTCTTTTCAGGGACAACGAACCGGGCAAATTGCAGAGTTTCGGTGCGTGATCCGAATGCCTCGTTGTGAATTCGCCAGTGATCGGCTTCGGGGTTTTTCCGCTGATAGATGCCGGTGATTAGTACATCGACCCTTGTGTGAATATCCTCCCAGTGGGGGCGTGCCGGGTAAACGTCTCCAACAGAAAGAGACAGCATTTCAGCTGCTGCCCTGTCCAGCATTGCTTCGATCATGAGCGAATCGTCAGCGTTCGGTTCTGTGGACACCGACGGTGCTGATCCCTCGATGATCTCGACCCGATCGTCCTGGTTTGGGATCGTCATCATCATTACGCGACGACAGTCACATTCGATCAACACTTCTTCATCGCCAGGTTGCTGCCCAATGACGGTTCTACATGTGCACTGATCTGGAGGAACCAGAGGTGCAGGCAAATCGACGAAGAACGTCCAGGTTTTTAGCGCGTATTCACTTTGATCGAGGAAAGACGAGAATTTGCCAACAATTTCGCTGTCCATCGCATCGACAATCGTCGAATGCGTTTCCTCGTTCGTCGGAATTTGTCCTGCTTCAACGAGTACGTCTATTTCTGAAGCTTCATGAGACGAGAGTGCTCGCTGCAGAGCAACATCTCTTAAAGCGTCGAAGAAGATGACCGAACTTGCCATGATCGTCGACGCGAGAACCACTCCGACAACGACAGCGGACAGCAAACGCCAGTGGGCGAGGGTGCGCTTGATTATTAGTTGAAAAGAGTTCCCGATCATCAGGTAGTCGCGTCAAATCCGACGCGTGCCATCTGGCCAATTTGGATTTTTCTGTAGGAAATGGCAGATCGAGTCACGCCTGCCAGGACAAAGAGAATGACGACGGCGATTGTAAACGTCGGCAAAGATAAATTGGTTTGCAATATAAACGGAGGTAATAGGCGTTCACCAGTTTGTGTATGCGCCATTGTTTGAATCATTAGCCAACTGGTCGCGATTCCGGTTGCAATACCAGCGATGACGCCGGCGGCTAAAGCTGGAGTTAGTTCCGTGATTGTCGAGATCCAGTGATTTCTCACTGTTCCACCGAGCGCAAGAATCACCGCTGAATCCCCTTTTGATTTGAGCGAATGCGCTGAAAAGAATGTGGCGTAAGCGAGCAAAACCACGAGAGTGCTTACCGCTGTTGCAAGGAGACTGACACCCTTCCAGCCAATAACAGCGACAGGATCAACGAATGAGTCTGAGGAAAGTTCTTCTAGAGAGATGATTTGCGCCAATCTGAAGCTGTCCCGAACTGCTGAATGCACTTCTGGGTTTGATCGCCCGGTATCGTTCAAACCGATGAACGCCTCGTTCGTTCTGATCGATCGGTTCCCTCTAAGTTCGACAAAATCCCTGATCGATCGCACATCAGCAATTGCGAACGGACCATTGTTCGGGTTGACTGTCGGGAAGTAGTTGACGGTGTCGATTACTTCGGCGGGCAAAAGATCCCCATCGAAATCCATCACGAACGGTCGACGCAAGCCGACGTTCGATTGTGCAAGGAACGCCTCGTCAACTAACAATGGAATCGGTCTGTCAGTCGCCGTTCGGTAAACACCTCGTACACCTTGTGAGGATCCACGTCCAAGTTCGATTTCGAGCATCCCAACGCCGTTATCAGAATCATTCGGGCCAACGATATTGTCCTCGTCGGTGATGTTTGCGAACGTGTCTTCACCTTGCGAGGTAGGCAGTCCCTTCCACAGACCCTTCGACTCGAAATCGAGAACCATATGTTCCGCACCATCGGCTGTCTCTACCCGGAGGTCATCGAGAAATAGCTTTGAAGTTGGCGCACTGTCAGGGCCGACCTGAAGCCGCGTTTGAATCGATGTGATTTCAACGGGGTCGACCATGTTTGGAAGACGAATGTTGGCATTGATCCAACCGGCTTCGACATCGCCGAAGTTGATCGTGAATGGCTCGCCTGTGGCATCTTTGAGAATCACCCACAGCTGTAGGCGAGGGACTACCGGATCCGACTTGTACCAAACCGACATTCGCTCGGCATCGGCAGGTAAAACTATCGGTTCAGGGGTTACTCGTTCGGCGAGTCGGTCGATTAGTTGCTTGATTGAGTCTTCTGAGTCTGTGAAATCATCTCGAAACCACGCAATTCGCTGGAAATCGATTGGTTCGATTCCAAGAAGCGTAAAGAGAACACCGCTGGATGTGGTTCCTACTGAACCAGTACTACGTATTGCTGGCGATGCGACTCTCACACCATCGTGCGAACTAAGTTCCGTGAACTGCCTGGTTTCAAGGTCCGCAGTTGAACCCGTCGTAACCACATGGATGTCGGAACCAGTGAAGTACTGAATTTGCTCTTGTGAAGATCGTTCGAGCGTTGAAACTACAGTCCCGGCGATGATCGATGTACTCACGGCGAGTGCAAGAGTGAGCATTGGCCAGCCATGAAAATATGGTCGTCTTGCGACCGCTGCCGATCCGAGCATCAGTGCGGATGATCGGGATGCCGCTGCAATTGTCGAGGAGTAACGGACCAAGTATGGGAACACCCTAACCAGTAGGAGCCCGCTCGACACGACAATTAAGACTGGTGCAAAGAGTAAAGTTAGATCTGGCTCGAAACTGCCTGTGCGCGTAGACGTCGTTGCTTCCTGGCGACTCGAAATCTCCCACCAGAGAATTCCACTTAGGATCACCAGCAGGGCATCAACATAGAATCGTTGAAACCAGGGTGGTTCGTCCGGTCGAGCGGCAGCTGCTCTCGACTGAGCAGCAGATCTTTTGTCCCAAAATGAACTGGAAAACGAGATCAAAAGTGCGGTTGGGATGCTTGCCCCCAACGACCAGATCCAATGTGTCCAACTCAGTTCGCTTGTAAGCAGTCCTCCTCCTGAAATATCTCGATAAGCCGGTGTAATACCGAGTAGAGCGACCGTGACGAGTGATAGCAACGGAGCAATTACCCCGACGGGAGCAGTGATCGAGAGTGCTTCAACTATTTGAGTTTTGGTTTGTTGGTTCGAGTTATATCCGCGACTTCGCAGCATTGCGCTGCTGTCGTCCCTGCGTTTTGCCAACAGTGAGGATGACATCACCAGGAAGAAACCTGAGCAGCCAGCAATAAGCAGGGCGAGCAGGATCATAGGGATGCTGCCGAATTTGGCTCGTCTCCTCAGATCGTCGAGTCTGGGCTGTAGCTCAGTTATTACGAAGGGGCGCGCAATGGATTCCTCAAGTTCGTTTGTGACCTTATCGAAGCTGCGTTCGAGTTTGCCCGAGGAGGTGTTCGAAATTGCGTCGTTGTCCGTGTAGAAGAACCAGTCGTATGTCGCCGGGAGTCCTGCGCTGGCTTCACTAACCGGCCCAAACATTGCCGATTCGGCTACAAGCATGATGAGGGGTTGTTCACGCCCTTGAACGGATGGTTCTAGATAGGCTTCTCCGAGTTGTAGCCAGAAAACTTCAGTAGGGTCTGTTTGTTCGAACGTTCCTGTGATGATTGCTCTTATAAGCCCAGAATCACGATCGATTGAACGCGCCACAACAACGTCACCTGCTTCTAATTGAAGCAATCTCGCCCGATCATGCTCGACTGACGCTTCAATCGTTGGAAGCCCTTCGACAACGGATATATCCGAAGTTGGTGCACTCCCAGTTACGTAAGTCAGGTGTGAATCTGAGTTCTCGATAAATTGAAAGTTAGAAAGAGATGCAAGCTCGTCGGTTCTCAGCCCCGGCTCTTCAAATCCCCACCAGTGCTCTCGGGTTTTGACCAATCTGGTCTGATCAACCACCAGATCACGAAAATGCCTCTTGACTGAGCGGGATACAGCAGAATCTGCGATCGACTGGTCAGTTGATGAAAGTGGGATCCACGAGCTTGTAATGTGAATGTTTGAGTTGTATTCGCCGACTCGCTCGACCATCGCAGCCATCGAAACTAGTTCCAGTGACCGACCGTACTGTGGAACACCAGAAGCGACGCCGGTGGTGATCAGGCTTCCGACGATCAATCCCGCGATCAACCACGGCTCGGATCGAGCGCGATTGATTATGAATCTGAGAAAATTCAGTTCAGTGTCCTGGCTTTCTCGTGCGAAGATGGATTGAGAATCATTGGCGGTTCGAGTGTCAAAACCGCTGACATTATGACCGCTGTTTGACCGTTAGGTGCAAGTTTGTGAAGAAATCGCTTCCCATACTTTTAAGCGCACTCATGCTGATCGTCGGCTGCGCTGTTTTCGGTGACTCGGACTCAGGGTCATCTGATCAGCCTGAGCCTACGGACGTTTCAGCAGCTACCCCCACACTGGTTCCGCGTGACGGAATTCTTACCACGCCACAACTTGTCGGTCTTCTGAAGCCTTCAATTGTCCAGATCGCAGTAATTACTGATTTTGGACAAGGGGTTGGCACTGGTGTTGTGATGGACACCGAAGGGCATATCCTCACGAACTGGCACGTGGTTGAAGGTGCGCGCACAATTACTGTTGCATTCGACGATGGGATGCTTACTGATGGAGAGCTATTCCGACGTGACCCTCTACTCGACCTGGCGATCGTTCGAGTGAGCGTTGATGCAGAAGACCTTATCCCCGCTCGCTTCGGTAACTCCGAAGAGCTGGTGGTTGGGGAGGATGTTGTCGCCATCGGGCACGCACTTGGGCTTCGAGGTGGCCCAACCGTGAGCAAGGGCGTTATAAGTGCGCTCGACCGAACCATCGTGGGTGACGGCGGTGATGATCTAACGGGACTTGTTCAGACTGATGCTGCGATCAATGAGGGCAACTCAGGTGGACCGTTGGTCAACATGTTCGGAGAGGTCGTTGGAATCAACACCGCCAAAATTAATTCGGGTGATCGAATTGGATTTGCGATAAATATCAATGCAGCAAAATCCGCAGCTTCGACTCTCATAGCGCTTGGTCCAACACCGCCTCCTGGTTTTCTGGGCGTTGGTGGTGTGGACGTTACTCCCGCACTGGCAAGAGCGATCGGCCTGCCTGTCGGCGAAGGCTTTGGTGTGACAGTGATCGAACCTGGTTCTCCGGCTGACGAAGCTGGACTCGAGCTCGACGACATAATCATCAAACTCGATGAGGCGATAATTTCAGATGGTGAGGACCTCACAGAGTTCTTGAAAGAACACCCGGCAGGCTCTGAAGTGCTTGTGACCGTGGTTCGTGACTCGCGTTTCCTGGTTGAACTGACCGCAACCCTGGTCGAACGCAAACGGTAATTCCTGACGATCTGTTCTATTTCGTGCAGAATGTGGCGACTCAAGCCATGAATCAAGCTGCACGAGGGATCACATGTCTTCAGGGCGTGAAAAGGAACTGACCGGAAAAGTCGCTATCGTCACTGGCGCCGGACGTATGCGTGGAATTGGTCGGGGTACTGCGATTGTTCTTGCGCAAATGGGCGCAAACGTTGCTGTAACTGGCACTGGTCGAGATCCGTCAACATTCCCCGAGGACGAAAAAGCAGCCGGATGGCGCGATATAGAGTCGACTGCGGAAGAGATCGAGTCCTACAGCGTCGAAGCTTTACCGGTTGTTTGCGACGTTGCTGATCAAGACGATGTCGAGCGCATGGTCTCTGAAGTCGTTGATCGATTCGGACGACTGGACATTATTGTGAACAACGCTGCGGCTCCATACGGCGCAGATCGAGTGTCCGTCCTCGATATGGATACTGATGTGTTTCGTCGTGTGATGGACATCAAGGTCATGGGCACGTTTTACTGCTCGAAGGCTGCCGCACGTCAAATGGTCGCTCAAGGCGAAGGCGGGCGCATCGTAAACCTCTCTTCAACCATGGGTAAAAGTGGTCGACCAAATACCAGCGCCTATAACGCAGCCAACTTCGCAGTCGATGGGTTTACTCAGTCGATGGCGAAAGAACTGGGTGAACAGGCGATTACTGTGAATAGCGTGTGCCCAGGACTTGTCGAAACCGCGAGACTCGATCCTATGGGAAGAACTGACCGATGGGATGCCCGCATCGCAGAAATCCCACTGAAGCGAGCAGCCGCCGATGAAGAGATCGGTGAAATGATCGGTTTCCTGTGTTCACCTAGGGCGGCTTACATTACGGGCCAGTCGATCAATGTGAACGGTGGAGTAATCACCGAGCGCTAGACGTCCAGTCCTTCGTAGAACTCAATCTCGACGAAGTCAGATGTTTCGTCGTCCCATGCAAACTGGCGAGCTTCAACAACTCGGTTTCCGTCGATTCCAATAACGATTTGATGAACCGGGTAAGCAGGTCCGTCCCCCCACGGATCAGTGGCGTTAGCTTTGTCTGTTTCCGAAAAGTAAGCCATTCCATTTGGGTGTGAGTGATAGATGATCCTCGGGCGCACATCCTCTTCGAGTGTGCGGTTCAGATCGAGCAAGTCGTCGTTCGAAATTACATACGCTGTTTCGGCAGTTCTGTCCTTTGCGGTCGGGTGTGACTCAGGCTCGTATGCGTTGATGGCTGGGCGCGTTCCATCGGCGACGTTCGAGTCTTTGTTTCCTGTCAGCCAACCGCAGCACTCGTTAGGAAATTCGGCTCGCGCCTGTTTGAAGATCGTCTCCAGGACTGATCGTGGTACATCGATGGGTTGAGGAGCCGCCAATGAGGTTTCCTTAGTGCTGTTAGTTGAAGAGTGCAGATTAGATTATCGAGGAGGAGAAATCGATTTTGTGTTCGATTCGCGACCAATACACAGTGCGTTGATTACACGCACCCGTGTAGAGTTCTCGGGAAGTGCCACGCAGACAGTTTTTGCAGTTGGGATGTGGCATTATTCATCCTCGAACCGCACTCTGGACCCCCAAATGCCGTTACCTAGAAGCTGGATAGATAGAAGACGCCGTAAGCTGCGTCGGATCCAGCGCGAAGCAATGGCAAGGATAGGGATTTCCACGTCTGGGTCGCCCGCAGTTGGTGAAACAACTGTTTGCATCGCTTACATGTGCCCGTGGGCTCACTCATGTGGGGCAGCCACGCCACGACCGGCTTTGGTTTCAGAACGACAGTGTCTCAGGAAGTACCCGGAAGAACAGCGACCGGACTCTGGGCTGTCGGATGGTGCGCTTGATCAGTTGGCGGATCAACGAGAAAAGGGCAAATCCCTCGAAACAGTCACCCTGAGCATGCTTGATGAGTTTCGACCCAATGGCCCGTCATCATCAATGGGCAAAAAGCGTCCTGCCCGACCCGTCTATGACAACGGGGTTGCCGGAAATCCTTTTAAATCTAAGAAGTCGTCTGCTGAGAAAAGACACCTGGGACGGATGATCGCAAAAAAGCGTCGAGTAACTCGTAATACTTTGAAGGATTCACCTGGTCGAGGTAGTCGTGATCGCCGCCCTCGATTAACTCAAGCTGTTTAGGCTCGTTCGCGGCAGCGAAAATCCTCTCAGAATTCCCATGCGACACCGTCTCATCTGCTGTGCCGTGCAAAATTAGCACCGGGCAGTGAACGTTTTTGATGTGCTCTAAAGTTGGATAGTTAGCACGCAAAATAAATCGCACCGGCGAGTACTTCGTCCACGGAGAATATTCGAACATCACCTCTTTGATCGACGCTAGTCCGGCTTCCAGGATTAGGGCCGCCACGTGAGGGTTGTTTTGGGAGAGGTTCGAGGCAACCGCACTACCCAACGAACGCCCGAAAACCACTTTCGTCGAGTCTGGAAATTCGCGCCGAACATAATCGAGAGCAGTCCTGGCGTCTTCATATAAGCCACCTTCGGAAGGCGATCCATCACTTTGACCGTAGCCACGGTAGTCAACCGCCAGAACAGATGCACCTAGTCGTTCGTTTAGATCTCTGTACTGATCCAATCTGACACTGATATTTCCACCGTTGCCATGGAAGATGAGGAATACCAGTTTTTCAGGTCCACGAATCAACCAGGAATGTATACGCACCGAGTCCGAAGTTTCGAGGAAAATATCCTTGTATTCCATGCCTAGATGTGCAGGCGTCCCGCGGTAAGAACGCTCCGGTCCGTAGAGCAACAAACGCTCAAGCCAACCAAGCGGATTTCGCACGTCTAACTTTCCTGCCGGATATTAGATTTCAATTTGGAAATCACGAAATCCACGAAATTAGTTAGCTCCCTAAATGCCCGTCCATATCCAATTCTGAAAGAATCTCTTCGGTGTGCTCACCGAGACCTGGAGAACTCTTCATTTCAGGCATTCCGTCCGAAAAAGTAAGTACCGGGCCGGTGGTCTTGACCCTGTCGCCAGTGTGATGTGGTAGATCGAGCACGTAATCGTTCGCCAATACTTGCTCGTCGGTGAGCATTTCCTCGACGTATCTGATTGGTTCGCAAGGAATGTCGTGAGAGCGTAGTTCCTTGAACCAGTGCTCTGTCGTGTTTGAAGCAAATATCCTCTCAAACTCACCTACCAACGTTTCGGCCCGCTCAATTGCTTCGGGAGTTGAGTCATCGTAGTTGGGGTCAGTAACGCGAGGGTCTTCGAGGCCAAATAGGTCGATCAAGCGTTTTCTGGCGTGCACGGCGAGAGTTCCAAGGGTCAAACCACCATTGGAGGTCTTGTAAGCCCTGTAGTAGCACCGGTATACAGAAGGTCGTACAGCTTGCTGGTATGAGTCCTGGGTCTCTTCGTACGAAGCTCCGCTCTCTCGAAGCTGTTGTTCTTGTTCTTCGTACCACTTCAGGGCAGGTGCCGGCTTGCCGTCAACGTTGGTGACACGCAGGGACTGCATTCCGATTGCGTTGCCGAGGAGGCTCGTGTTCACGAGTTGGCCTTTTCCGGTCCGCTCTCGGCTGATGATTCCCGCCATGATCCCGTTCACCGCCGCGTATCCAGTCGAGAAGTCTATGAACGAAGATGACCAGACAACTTCTGGTTGTCCGTCCCTGATCTTCCCTTCGCTTGCAACAGCCCCGGTGTATCCCTGGACGATTAAGTCGAACCCAGGCATGTCAGCCCGTGATCCCTTCGGCCCGTAAGCTGTTATGTCGACGTATACGATTCGTGGATTGATTTTTGAGACCGTTTCATAGTCGATCCCGAGCTTTTCGGCGGTGTCTTTGCGATTGTTCGAAATGACCCCATCGGCGGTTTCGAGGAGTTTCTTCAGGACTGCTTGGTCGGCATCCCGCTTCAGATCGAGGCAAATACTTCGAACCCCACGGTTTAGAGCAATGAAAACCCTGCTCTCATTTTTCGTAAACGAGGTCGCGTGGCGCCAGGGGTCACCGGTGGGAGGTTCGACTTTAAC
>CAYYMP010000001.1:64082-67692 GCA_964472915.1 uncultured Dehalococcoidales bacterium
GGGATGACGAGTACTGGTCGATGCGCGGAACGGATCACCTTATCGGCGACACTGCCGACTACCCATCGTTTCAAACCACCAGATCCATGCGAACCCATAACAACGATCGAACCTTCAACCTGGTTCGCCTGGTCGACGATTTTTTGAGCGGGACTGCCAACGCTCACAACTCTGGAGCTGTTTACGCCTTGTTCTTGAGCGAATGAAACCCAGTCATCAAGGTATTTTTCGGCATTTGCCCGTCGGTTGTTGACGACCGCATCACCCGCAAAATCACCGGCGCCGTATTCGAGACCCGTGATACCGGCACCAACGAACGATGTTCGGATGGTCTCGAAGAACCTCAACTCCGCATTTGCTGCCTTAGCGAGTTCCATAGCAGTCGGAATCGCTGATTCCGATAGTTCTGATCCGTCCAAAGGAACAATTATGTGAGTGGGAACTCCGTGATTGTCATCGAAGCCTGCAATATCTCCGGGATAAAGCGTCAGCAATGGGATGGAGGAAGAATGCAACACCCTGTCTGTCACGCTTCCGAGAACACCGCGCACCAGAGCGGACTCTCTCCTCGTCGCCATCGCAATGAGGTCACTGCTGGACGAAACAGCAGTACGCACGATGGTTTCTGCTGGTGAGCCAATTTCCACGTGAGTCCTGATCTTCACCTCGGGTGCATCTACTGATTCGGCGATGTTCTTCAGTGCCGATGTTGCTTTGGACTCAGCATCAGAGATCGCTAGCTCAACCTGGGAGGTGTCTTGCATTCCGTTGCCAGAAACCGAAGAAAGACCTGATGCAGATTCAAGAAATGCCAGGTCCTCTGGATCGATTACGTTCAGCAGAACCATCTCTGCTTGCAACGCTTTGGCAAGCCCGATGGCCCAGCCAATTATTTTGATCGAGTGGTCAGATCCATCTAGCGGGATCAGGATTCGATTGAACATATAAGCCTCCCGGATCGACTTAGACAAAACCGACGATAGCGGGCGATTGACCCTATCGCGTGAAGGCGATCAAAAGATTTTAGGGCTGAAAAGTGAAGAAAAGGTGAGAACGAACTGGTCACAGGGTGGCCGGACGCACCACCCATGCGTCCGGCCCAGCGGAGGTAGGTTTCGCGATTACAGCGGATGCGAAACCCGAGAAATCTGTGTTTCTCCGTGCTGCCGCGGGGCCGACGATGGTCGGTGGTGTCGTTTATCCAAGCAGGTACAACGTTGGGTAGATGAATACCCATGCTACGTCAACGAAGTGCCACCACTTGACTGCCCCTTCGACTCCCCATTGATTGTCGACTTCAGGGGCTGTGTTCCGCATCCGGAAGTACACGAATACGAGTGCTAAAACACCGGTTAAGACGTGAGTGACATGCACACCCGTCAGTGTGAAAAGCACTGTGCCAAATGCAGAACTCGGCGGGAAGTGATGCATGGCCTCGGCCCATTCAAAGCCGACACCAACGATAAACACTATTCCCATTCCGATAGTGGCAAGGAGCATTTTCAACGCTCCATCTCGGTCACCATGCTCGGCAGCAGCTTCCGCACGGTAGGCGGTCAAACTACTGACAAGCAGGAGAATGGTTAATCCAAGTCCAAGAGGTTGGTTTACCCCTTCAGGACGACTCGTCCCAACAACGAAGAATCTCGAAGAGATCAACGCGATAAAGAATGAGGCATCGGAGACCAGAAACAACCATAGTCCCAACCGGTTAATGGTTAGAGCATTAAACCGGTGATTTACGTTAGGTACATGAACTGTCACAGGCTTAGTCCTCGTCCTCTTCATCCGAGTCGTAGAGCATTCCGTCCCAGGCATTACTTACGTGCTGCCATAGTTGGCCGAAGTGCATGAAGTACTGGATGATGAGCCATGCCTTCACGAGAGCGACGACCAACAACAGGACGAACAGCAGCTCATCCTTGGTTGCGATTGCGACCACAAACTCGATAGCGGTCAGTACAGCCAGGGCGAGGATTACGACCCAGCCCAGCTTCAGTGATTCTTGAAGTGTGTGCATTGTCAAAGTCCTCTTTTAGTCACCTTCAGCCGGAGCTGCGTGAGCGGTTCCCTTGAACTTTGCGTGAACTACCGTGTCGTCACCGTATCCATACGGATCACCTGTGACTTCTGGCATTTCATGGAAGTTCTCCAATGGTGGAGGCGAACTCGTCTGCCACTCGAGGGTTTTTGCATCCCACGGGTTGGCGGGAGCTGCTTTACCCCTGATCCAGGAGTTGAGCATGTTGTAAACCCAAGGCAAGAACGAGATACCAAGTCCAAACGCTGCGATCGATACGATCAGGTTCATGAATTCGTATTCAGGTGGGTATTCCGCAACACGGCGGTTCATACCAACGGAGCCCGGAACGAACATCACCAGGAACGTGATGTTGTACAGGATGAACATGGTCACGAAGTGAATGCGACCAAGCGTCTCGTTGTACATCTTTCCTGTGATCTTCGGGAACCAGTAGTAACCAGCCGCCATGATGGCGAAGATTTCACCACCCATGATCGTGTAGTGGAAGTGAGCAACTACAAAGTAGGTGTCCTGAAGCGAAATGTCGGTTGCAACGTCAGCCAGGAAAATTCCTGTCAGACCACCGATCGCAAAGTTGAACACCATTCCAAGTGCAAACAGCAGTGGAACCTTCAGGCGTATTTTGCTTCTCCATAACGTTCCTAATGCCGATAAGAACACTATTCCTGTCGGAATTGAGATCAACTCCGTGAGAATCATGAACGGTCCGTGCAAGCTTTCGCCCATTCCACTTGTGAACAGGTGGTGAGCCCAAACGATGAAGCTTAGGAACACGATCAGGGCGAACGCTCGAACCACCCACCGATACGCAAAAACTGGTTTGCGAGAGAAGTGGCTGATGATCTCAAGCTCCGCTCCGAAAGCCGGCAGGATCATGATGTACACAGCCGGGTGCGAGTAGAACCAGAAAACATGTTCGTACAACAGGGCATTACCACCTGGAGGTGAGAAGAACACCATGTTGAACAGTCGCTCAAAGATGATCATGAGCAGACCGTAGGCGACCCACTGGGTGGCCGTGAGCGAAATGATCGATGCTGCAAGCACTGACCAGGCGAAGATAGGCATTCTGCCCCAACTCATACCTGGTGCTCGCTGCGTGATGATCGTTGCGATGAAGTTCATTCCACCGAGAATCGATGAAATACCGAACGTCAAGAACGCAAGCTCAAACAACAAGGCTCCAATAGGGCCTTGAGTTGCGAGCGGCGGGTACGCAGTCCAACCGGTGTCGAAACCACCGAAGAACGGCGTGAGCAGGAGTAGTACCACCACAGGAGGCACGACCCAGAAGCTGAGTGCATTGACCCTAGGGAATGCAACGTCTTCTGCTCCCAGAATCAATGGAAGAACGTAGTTCGCGAAACCACCCATAACGGCGGCCACAGCAACTGCGACCATCATGATTCCGTGCAAACTCATCGTGGTGTTGTATTCATTCTTGGTGAATACGTTCTGACCAGAGTCTGCAAGTTCGAGTCGCATCGCCATGGCAAGGAGTCCTGCGAGCAGGAACACAACTGCCAGTGACGTTAGGTACTGGATTCCAATTACTTTGTGGTCGAT
>CAYYMP010000002.1:0-64338 GCA_964472915.1 uncultured Dehalococcoidales bacterium
GCTCGGCCGTCTGGTTGATGTCTACAACCATGGAATTTTCGTCAACTACTATCATTCCGTCCCGGAAGTTTTTCATAACCACTTCCCGGCTAATCGGAAGAACCCGTAGCAGCTTGAGTCGCCGAACCACGATGATCATCATCCCGGCAGACATTAGCGAAGCGATCGGGGCGGGATCGATGGTTACGAACGGAGAGATGCCGAAAACGTGGAAAACGCTGCCAGAAAACGGTGCCAAGGTTCCGAACGCGAGCGCAATACCCTGTTTTCGCATTTTTCCGGGAAGCATGAGCGCTCCCTGGAGAATTAGTCCGATACCAAGCGATAACAGCACGTATGAATATGCGCTGTGTACCCAGAACAGCGGCCCCGACTCGAAATCAACCCAATAACCAGTTCCTGTTTCATGAGTGACGATATCTGACCAGTAGAGACCGTGGAATTCATTCGTCCAAACCGAGGCGAGGGTGACGATAGGGACCACCGTCAGAGTTGACATCAGCCTCTTGGACAACCAGCGATGTTTCCCGGTGTACGCAAGGGCGAAAACGAACCATGATCCCGGTATCAGGACGATTCCGAAGTACGAAATCTTTGCCGCAGTGATCCTTGTGTCGAGTGACAGACCATCTAGTTCGAAGATGTATGCGAAAGACCAGACGGCGAGGCCGACGAACAACGCAGTCATCGGGGCGATCCCGGCGCGACCTCCCAGCCGGCTCACGTAAGCAACCAGAGATACCGCGACTATTCCGGAAACTAGCAGAAGGAATGCCATGCAATGATCTGACCATGCATTACAGGTGGGGTAACTAACAGTTGAGTCTATATTTCGATCTATAAAACGACTTGGTTACAACACTAAATCGGATATGCGGTTCCTACGTAATTTTTTGTGGAGGAGTGCAGCTCACGGAACAAGCGCGCTCATCGATCAACAACGCTTGCGCAGCAATTCTTGGTAGATTTACGTGTCTGATTTTTAATTGAGCCATCGTCAGTTTCAGATGACTGCCAGAAACGAGCAAATCCACTGCGATGGAATCCTAACGTAAAGCGGGAAGAACCAAATGTTTGCTGATTTGAGTGGAAAAATTGCACTGGTTACCGGTGGTGGCCAGGGTTTGGGTCTCGGCATGGTGATGAAAATGGCTGGTCAAGGCGCCGATATTGCTATTGCCGACCTCAGCGAAGAGAACGCAGCCGCTGCTGCAAAGCAGGTTGAAGAGCTCGGTCGCAAGGCATACACAGCCAAGATGGATGTGACCGATAAAGACTCTGTCATCGCTGCTGTAGACAAGATCACCGCAGAAGCAGGTCAGATCGACATCCTTGCTAACAACGCAGGTGTAGCCGGTGCTCCTGGTTCAACTGGAACCGGATTCCGTGACGTTGACTGGGAGTTCACGTGGAAAGTGAACGTGAAAGGGCTTTCCGACGTTACTGAAGCTGTTCTCCCGCAAATGCGAGCTCGCAAGGCAGGCAAGATCATCAACGTTTCTTCAGTAGCTGCCAAAGCTGCCAAGTACCAGACCGCCTACTACGCAACGACCAAGATGGCGGTTGTTGCTTACACCCAGGCTCTTGCCAGGGAAGTTGCTGGCGAGAACATCAACGTGAATGCAGTTGCTCCGGGCCGAATTTGGACACAGTTCCACCAGGACTGGATGAAGGAGCGAGAAGCTCTCGGTGACAGTGCTGTTGTGGGTCAGGACAAATACGACGTCTTCATGAACTCGCTCAAGGAAGTAATTCCAATGCAGCGTCCACAGACACCTGAAGACATTGGTGCGTTGGTTACGTTCCTTGCTTCAGAAGAGGCTCGAAACATCACAGGTCAGACCATCCAGTGCGATGGTGGACAGGTAATGGTCTAGGCGACTAATCGCTTTTAGATTTTTGATCAACGGGCGGTATTTGAACCGCCCGTTTTCGCGTCCCGACCGGAGCGGAGGAACCTCACCGGTCGTCGCCTAAAACTCGATGCCTTTTTGCGCTCGGATGCCCTGTTCGGCGTATGGGTGTTTGATCTCTCGCATTTCAGTCACAAGATCAGCGAATTCGACCAGAGCGGGATCTGCATCCCGACCCGTCATCACGACGTGAACCATTTCAGGTCGAGCTTTTAGAAACTCTAAGACCTCTGAAACTTCAATCCAGCCGTATGAAATCGGGTATGTAATCTCATCAAGAACTACAACGTCGTAATCACCTGATGAAATCTTCTCTTTTGCGAGGTTCCAACCGTTTTGGGCGCGGGATTCGTCTTCAGAGAGATCTTTCGAGGTCCAGGTAAAACCACGACCAGAGGAAATGATTTCGATGCCCAGTTTTTCAGCAGCCATTTGCTCGCCGTACATCGATTTTTCACTCTTGATGAACTGGACGGCACAGGTTTTCATCCCACGCCCCCAGGCTCGGAGCATCACGCCGAAAGCCGCTGTACTTTTCCCTTTGCCGTTACCGGTATTGATCACAACCAGACCCTTGCGGTCGCGGGTCAGATTAGGAGGAGGAGTAAATGATTCAGGCGGCTTTTTCGGCATGAAGAACTAAACTCCGTCTGCGATTCCACGCAATGCCCATCCGACCGTATATGCAAGCACCGCCGCAATTCCTCCAACGGCGACAGTTTCAAATCCTGCCGTGAGCTTATTCATCGCCACGACCCTGGCTTTGTAAACGCCAATCAGGAAGAAGGTAATTGCAGTAGCGATTGAGCTCCACAGGAACGGAGAACCAAGTCCGTCGTCTAGTACCAAATCGATGATGAAAGGTACGACTGGTACAAATCCTGCGAATAGGAACGAGATAAACGTGAACCAGGCAGCCCTTGTCGGCTCAGGACCTTCCAACAACATGCCGTGTTCTTCTTTGAGCATGGTGTCGATCCACACATTTTCGTCAGAAGTGATTATATCAACCACTTGTTCGAGCAAATCACCTTCAAAGCCTTTGGCGGCATAAATTTGTCGGATTTCCTCTCGTTCGCCTTCGGGAATAAGGCGAATCTCTTCTGCTTCCTCTTCGCGAACCTTGCCGGTGAACTGCTGCTCGGCACGTGTGCCGAGGAAATTGCTGACCGCCATTGAGAAGCCATCGGCAACGAGGTTGGCAAGACCTAGGACTACCACAATGCCAGGCGCAAGTTCGGCACCAACAACACCGGACACAACTGCAAATGTCGTAATGGTGCCGTCAATACCGCCGTAGACAATGTCTTTCAGATAGCTCTGCGGCGATCCGTTCAACAGGCGTTCGCGAATTCCTTCAGGAGTGTGAGTCTCCTGTAGGTGATCTGGTGGTTCTATAAGACTTGTTCCCATTTTGACTTTCTAGAACCCGTGATCCGCCGCGCTGTCCTGTGGCACGAATCCCAAAACTTTGCGTGCGTGCTCAATGTCCCGGTATCGAGTTGGATTGTCCGAGCAGGCGAACACCACGGCGTACTTGAGATCATCCGGCGCATGTACGGCTTTATCGATCATTTGAATGATGTCCCGATGACTGCACCAGACCGAAGCATTTCGGGCGTTCAGCGGTACATCGTCGATTTCGACTTTACCGATACGAATACAGATTACGGACATGTCGTGCTGCTCGGAATACATGCTCCCAAGGTTTTCCGTGAACATTTTGGAAACCGAGTACATGTTCCTCGGGCGAATTGGATCTTCAACGGTGATCATAGGTCGGGGAGACGGCATCTCGAAATCTGGATCGTGAACTAGCGATTTGAACGGGTCATCTTTCTCGTAACCTGCGATCACCGCACCTGTGCTTGCCGCAACAATTCGCTTTACACCAGCAATTCGACAAGCCTCAAACAGGTTGTACACGCCGGTCACGTTGGCTTTGATGTGAGTCTCTGCTGGCACATCACCTCTCGAAGCTGCCATGTGGACAACCGTATCTACGCCTTCCAGTGCCGGGAGAATGTCGTCGATCCCCTCACCAATGTCAGCGACGGTTGTTGGGAAGCCAGCGACTTCACTCCTTCCGAGTGCTCCTACCTCGTAGGACTCGGCAAATTTCCTGCCGGCGAGTCCGCCAATGAGTCCACTCATACCAGTAACGAGAATTTTCGAAGGTGTCATATTTCAGGAAAAGTCCGTGATTTGTGTTGCCATCACCCGCTCAAGTTCGTTGGCGAGCTCAATGTGATCGTCCAACGAATTGGCGTTCGTAGACATTAATTCTGAAGCTTCCCGACGAGCAAGTTGAAGCAGTTCAACATCGTCGATAGTTGCCACTTTAAGCTCATCCCAGCCGCTTTGACGCGTGCCCATGTAGTCACCCGGACCGCGAATTCTGAGATCTTCTTCAGCAAGCTCGAAGCCGTCTGATTTTTGAACGACTGCCTCGATGCGTTCGCTCGTAGCGTTTTGCTCTGGATCGATCATGAGAACGCACTCGCTAGCGTGTTCACCTCGACCAATACGTCCTCGAAGCTGGTGAAGTTGAGCGAGACCAAATCGCTGTGGACTCATGATCATCATTACAGTGGCGTTTGGAATGTCGACTCCGACCTCGATAACCGGTGTTGCGACAAGTACATCGAGACCCCGATTACGGAAGCGATCCATAACATCCTGCTTTTCAGGCAGTGTCATCCGACCGTGAAGCAATCCGACTTTCAGAGTTTTGAACTCGCCTGACGACAGTCGTTCGAACTCGTCGATCGCCGATACCGCCTCGATGGCATCTGACTTATCGATGAGCGGACAAACAACGAAGGCTTGTCGTCCAGACGCCACTTCTCTCCGTACATGCTCGTAGGCGTGATTTCGAGCCATGTCGCCGTTTGCGAGTTTCGTAGTGATTGGTTTTCGACCACCAGGAGGCGTTTTAAGCGTTGTGACATCGAGATCACCATAAACGGTGAGCGCTAGCGTTCTAGGGATAGGAGTTGCAGACATCGCAAGTAGATGCGGACGAGGTGTTCGCTTGGTGAGAGCACTGCGTTGTTCAACTCCGAACCGATGCTGTTCGTCAACAACAGCAAGACCAAGCCGAGGTATGGACACCGCTTCCTGAAGCAGAGCGTGAGTTCCAATTACCAGGTCTACTTCACCATCAGCAATCATTTGCTGAAGTCGAGCTTTGATCGAACGCTTGTGACTGCCAATCAACAAAACAATCGTGATTCGTCGGTTCTCAATGCCCGGCATGTTGGCGTAACGAACGCTATCTTCCGGTTCTCCAGGGAGCGAAACTGCGTCAAGTTGGGCTGAAATGCTCAAGAAGTGCTGTTCGGCGAGTACTTCGGTAGGAGCCATTAGTGCCCCGGTGTAACCGTTCGCAATGACAGTGAGAAGCGAGGCTAGTGCAACAACGGTCTTTCCGCTTCCGACTTCGCCTTGAAGCAGTCGTCCCATCGGCACGCCATCGTTCAAATCATCGATTATTTGATCCAATGCATCCGACTGGTCAGTTGTTAGATCGAATGGCAAAGTCGATTCCAGTGCTTGAACCACCGAGCGGGAATCCGATTTGCCAACAACTATTCCGTCGTTCCGGTTACGCCATTCATGCCGACGTTTCAGCGCCGCGAGTTGGTACATAAACAACTCTTCAAACGCGAGACGATTACGCGCCTGGAATTGATGCCCGAACTCAGCTGGATAGTGCATGGCTTCGATTGCCGGGTAACGCCCAGGGAAGCCATTTCTGTTCAACAGATCAGAAGGCAGGAACTCTGGGAGCAACGCTTCTGAAATATCGAGCGCTTTGCGAGTAGACGTTCGAATCGATCGCTGAGCTAATCCTTCGGTCGATGGATAAACCGGAAGCAAGTTGCCGGCGTGAGTGCTTTGACCCGACGAATCACTTGATATCTCCTCGTACTCAGGATTCTGAAGTTGTGCACGTCCTTGGAACGCTCCGATTTCACCGCTAAATGCGACAGTTGAACCCTTCCTGAACTTGTTCGCTAGATAAGCCTGGCGGAAGAATGTTGCTTCGAGCAGCCCCGTGCCGTCATTGATCAGGATTTTGGCTGCGCCCGGCGGTGGTCCGATCCGCGCTCGTTCCGATTTCACAACTCGACCGGCAACTGTGATTAGTTCACCGTACTCAACTTCGGCGATTTTCGTGACTTTTGAGTAGTCGACGTGACGGTGAGGGAACAGCCAGAGAAGATCACGAAGGGTTGAAATCTCCATCCGCGCGAGTTTTGGGCGCGTTTGCTTGTGAATGAACTTGAGTTCATCGAGCGGAGTTTCGAGCGTGTAATTAGTTCTTGAACTCGAACTGGTCTTCTTCGGAGCAGCAGGTTTTGCTCGTTTAGTCGGATTTTGGGTAGGTGCAGCTGGTGTTGCCCCGCCTTTGAGGCGAACCATCACAGCTGAAGCCCAGCGATAACGCAGGCCCGGTGCCAGCGCGGCGTAGCTCGATCCTTTCAAAGGTTCTATTTCACGAATCCAGGGTAGATCTGTCGCTGTGCGCTCGATGAACTTATCGAGTCCGCCCATTACGGCGCGATCCGTGAACTCGAGCTTCTTTTCGAGTTCGAGGATGTTTTTTAGCGCTTCAACGGCGCGGTGTTGATTGTTTGTTCCGGTGGAGCTACCGGGCAACTACTCTGCCCTCAAAAGTCCCAGACCGAGAACACCAGGTCCAAGGTAATTACCAACAACGGGACCCAACTGGGCTACCACAGGCTTGTTATCAGGTGCGTAGCTCGCTACCTCGTCGGCGATAGCTTGTGCTGCGTCAGGTTCGGTGGTGTACAAGATCGAAAGCTTGTCGAGTGGAGATGCGTCGGCAACCATTTGTTCGAGCATGACTACACCCTTTTTACGGTTGCGGGCCCTGCCTACAGGATGCGCTTCGCCTTCTTGAACAGTCAGGATCGGCTTTATTCGCAGGAGTGATCCAACGAATCCTTTTGCCTTACCAATACGCCCACCTCGGACCAGGTAATCAAGAGTGTCGACCATCCCGACAAATGAGGCTCTTGTTGCAGCCTTCTGAGCAATCTCGACTGCTTCATCAATCGAAGCACCTGAGGCGATCTTTTCGGCTACATGGACAGCGATCCATCCCAGAGCCATAGAAGCTTGCTCAGTATCGACAACTCGAATGTCCACTTTAGCGTCAGCCATCTCCGATACAGCGTTCACTGCGGAGATATAGGTGAGACTCAACTTCGCTGAAATGTGAATTGAAATGATCGCGTCGTGGTCTTTTGCCAGTCGCGTGTACACATCAACGAAGGTTCCAACCGGAGGAGCGGAAGTCGTTGGAATTTCTTTTGACTCGGGAAGGATTTTGTACATCTCGTCGGCCGTAATCGTTTGACCATCGAGAAATGTGTCATCACCAATGTGCACGTTTAGAGGGACAACCTCGATTCCGTGTTGTTTGGCTATTTCTGGCGGGAGATCAGAAGTGCTGTCGGTAACTACGGCGATCGTCATTTAGGCGCTCCGAGTAGAAGTCCGGTGGTGATCTGTCGAACATTAATTGTTCGTGCGCAGCTTACTCTACTGCAACGAGATAGTCGTAATGGGGCTGTCCTCCCCACACAACTTCAATTTCCAGATCACCGAACTTCTCTGCCAATTCGTTAGACAAACGCTCAATCACATCCGCACCTGTACCGTTCCCGGTATACACGGTGATGATTTCGGCGTCTGATGCCTTTGACTCTATTAGTTTCGTCAATACGAAATCACTATCTCGCCCAACTGCGATGATCTCGTCATCGAAAGTTGCGAACGTCATTCCTGCTTTTATGTCGTGCCCGCCAATCGACACGTCACGGTTCGCCTTGCAAACGCACCCTTCTCCAATTTCTCCCGCAATATCCGACATTTCATCAACGTTGGCGTCTAACGATTCATCGAGATTGAAGGCTAGAAGGGCGGCAACTCCGGTCTGAACCGATCTCGTTGGGACCACTCGTACCGTTTTGTCGGTCAGTTCATCAACGTGTTCGGCTGCGGCAATTATGTTTTTGTTGTTAGGAAGGAGGATCACCTGATCTGATGGAACTTTCTCAACTGCCTCTAACAACTCAGCCACCGAAGGATTCATCGAATCACCACCTTCGATGACGTATGTCGCACCCAATCCGGTGTTTTCGATTAGATCCGACATCCCTTCGCCAGCTGCAACGGCAACTACAGCGATTGGAGGAGAGTCCAACTTCTCTGGGCCGGTACGCTGAATGTCATCTCTACGATCAGAGGCCCAATCTGCAGCTTGCGTGTCCATGTTGGAGATTTCGATATTTGAGAGCGCCCCGTACTTAATTCCAGCGCTTAGTGCCTGGCCGGGATCTTCCATGTGGACATGCACCTTTGCGAGCCCAGGTGCCCCATCGACGATTGGCGATCGACCGATCTTGGCCATGTGGTCACGTATTTGATCTAAATCGAGGTTCTCTGCTTCGATAGAAAATACTGTGCAGTAACCCCAGTCAGTTTCTTCTGCTTCGGAAACGAAATCCGAATCGACCGAGCCAGAGAATTTTCGACCCGATGGCATCGGCACTTCGATTTCTCGGGCGACAGGTTCGATGCCATTGATCGCCCGGACCATCCCGTCGAACATGACCGCTAGTCCGAAACCTCCCGAGTCAACGACTTCCGCTTCCGCCAGCACATCGAGCATTTCGGGTGTGCGGCGAACTGCGTCGATTGCGTTGTCTAGCAGCGCTTCGAGAGCCTCGGTTGCAGTACCGACTTCTCGCTCTGAAGCCTTCTCTGAGCATTCCCGGTAGATGGTGATCATCGTCCCTTCGACGGGATTGGGAACCGATTGCTGTGAGAACTCATAAGCTCTTCCGAGGGCCTCTCCGAGAGCAGATGGGGGGATGCTGTCGGAGTCTTTCGCAACTTCAGCGAATCCCTTGAAAAGTTGTGCGAGAAGAAGCCCTGAGTTGCCGCGAGCTCCAAGCAACGATGCTCTCGCCATCTTGGAAGCGAGGTCTCCGGCACTCTGAGTGGATGCGTTTACGTCCTCGGATTCGACAATTGAGCGAAGAGTGAGAGACATGTTCGTGCCGGTATCGCCATCGGGAACCGGGAACACGTTTAGCGCGTTGATCGTTGGGCGATTGGCAATCAGCGCGTCAGATGCCGCTTTTACCAATTTGAGCAGTAGTGCTCCATCGATTGATGCTGTTGATGAAGGTTGGGCGATCATTCCGTAGAAGTTGGCGAAGCCGTTGAAATTAGCGCGCCGCGTATTCCGACACTCCAGTCAAAACTCTCCTCTACAGGCATTAATTCCTGTTGTTCGCGCTAATACTGCATGTTAATCTAAATAGCTGGAATTCGACACGTAACCGATCTGGTCAACTGATCCAAAGTTATGAGAATTGAGTTCTTTCCCTACATTCAGGAATATTTCGAAAGTATCTGAAGTCATGCCAAGCGCTGATCAAATAAGAGCAAAACTGGGTCTTGGGCCACGACCCAAGCCGATGTTCGGTCAAAACCGATCACACGCACTTAACGCAACTCGAAAAATCTCGAAGCCAAACCTGCAGAACCGTTGGGTTGTTATCGATGGACAGCGATACCGAGTAAAGCTGACCGCCCGTGAGCTTCGAACGCTCGACAAGCGCGGAGTTTCTCTGACCATCGACTAAACGATGGTCGAATATGCGTTGAAACCCTTCTCGACCGAGAGGGGTTTTTTGTTGCCTAAAATTTCCTCATGATGATCAATCCGAAATTCGCCGCCGCCTTTTTTGACCTTGATGGCACGTTGGTCGACACAGGTCCGCCGCATAGACAGGCAGAGTTGCAAACCCTGAACGCTTACGGCATACCTGAGATTGCACCTGATCACCCTGTCACATTCGGAAAAGGAGTGATGCCTGGAGTTCAGCTCGTTGCTGAACACTACGGAATCGAGGATCAAGAAGCGCTCCTCGCTGAATACGTAAAGCAGTGGCACATCGTGACAGCCAATGGCATTGAGATGCTGCCCGGCGCCCGGGATGCCGTGACCAGCGCGGTCATTTACGGTGCTTCTGTGGGGTTGGTCACATCAGGCGACAGCAAATACGCCAATACTTTCATTGAAAAATCTGGACTTGCTGAATCTTTTTCAACCGTCGTGACGCTGGATGACGTTGCAAACATGAAACCGCATCCCGAGCCGTATTTGACCGCCGCAGAGAATCTGGGCATTCAGCCCGGGCACTGTCTTGTGTTTGAGGATTCAGAAACCGGGTTCGTATCAACACGAGCTGCCGGTATGACGAGTGTCGGAGTTGGTCCAGTAGCCATCGAATTATCTGAATCTGAAGAACGTGGACCAGATATGGCGATCGAGTCGTTCGTGGGCTTCGATATTTGGGGTGTTCGACCTAGATAGGCTACGAGCCGGCTGATCGAATCGCCTCGATACCGATCCTCATTCCGTCCGGGTAATTGAACACACCGGTGCCTGATATGAGCGTCGTCGCTCCAGCATCGATAACCGCGCCCGCAGTATCGACCTTGATACCACCGTCTACTGCGATTTCTAGTTCGTGGCTTGCCAGTTGTGCCATATCCTTTAGCTCTTCGATCTTTGGGAGCATTTCCGGCATGAACGACTGACCGCCAAATCCGGGCTCGACAGTCATAACGAGCACACGCTCAATCAGTGGCAGTGCCGACTGAATTACCGAAGCAGGTGTGTCAGGTTTGAGAGACACCGCTGCCGACATACCAGCTACACGGGCATCTTCAAGAGACGCTTCGAGGTCATCGCACGCTTCAACGTGCATCGTGAAAATGTTTCCGCCAGCTTCCGCAAATTCTCGAACGTAACGGGCAGGTTCGATGACCATCATGTGAACGTCGATAGGGAGCTTCGTGAGTGGACGAATTGCTTCAAGAACCGGAATTCCAACGGTGATATTCGGCACGAAAGTTCCATCCATCACGTCAAAGTGCAGTTCATCTGCGCCAGCCTCTTCAACAGCCGCAATTGAATCCGCCAAATGTGCGAAGTCGGCAGCAAGGAGAGATGGAGAAACTTTGATGTGTGGTGCCATGACGAGTTATCCGAGTCGTTCAGCGAGTGCGTCGGGATGATACGACATGATCGTGTCAGCTCCAGCGTTAGCTGCAGCAACCATTGCGTCCACGTCGTCCATGATTCCAGGACCCGAAGCGATTATCTTCTTGCCAGCTTCGTGAGCTTGAGAAACTTCCTCTACGGTGATCGGGTATCGAACATATATCCAGTTCGAGTACGGGTCTGAAATCGCCATCGGTAATTCAGGCGCAGTGTTTGCAACAGTGGAGCACTGGAAATCTGAGCTTCCTTCGTAGAAACGCCTTCGAACGTCCACCGAAAGGTGAATAAGCCCGAAACCAACGGTGTTACCCATTAGTCCTCGTTCTTCAAGCGCCCGGCAAATCTTGTTGATGCTTCCGGGAGGAAGAGTTTTTAGTTCAATCGCGAGTGTCGTGTCCGCAGTACCGTGATCTCGAACGACATCCAGCGTTTCTTCCAGAGTAGGGATCTTTTCACCTGCGAATTTTTCGCCCCACCAGCTACCCGCATCTAGCTCTCGCAGTTCGGCGAGTGTCATCCCTTCAACCCGGCCTGACCCGTTTGTGGTGCGATCAACGGTGTCGTCGTGAACGACTACGAGTTCGTCATCCGACGTTCCCCGCAGGTCGATCTCTATCGCCATGCCTTTTTCAAGTGCCGCTTTGAACGCTACGAGCGTGTTTTCCGGATACACCTCGTCGAGACCGCGGTGCGCAATGATTACTGGTGAGCTCATGTTTCTTAGTTGGGATTACTTGATCAGGAAAAGTTTTCGACGGACAAAATATCCGATTAATCAGCGCCAGACAGCAGTTCTTTCGCCTCTTTGATAGCTTCTCTGACCTGGTTAGGAGCTGTTCCACCCGGTACATCGCGTGCAGCTACGGCTGATTCGAGAGTAATTTCCAGCACGCCCTCATCGAACAGGTCAGAAGCACGCTGAAAGTCCTCCAGAGTCAACTCACTAAAGCCGATTCCGTCGGCGATGCACTGTTTTGAAAGCTCAGATACGGCAATGTACGCCTCGCGGAACGGAACTCCCTTGCCAACCAGATAGTCGGCAATATCCGTTGCCAGCACGAAGCTCTTTTCAGCTGCCTGACGCATACGATCAGTGTTCACAGTCATGCCCGAGATCATGCCGGCGGCAGATTCAAGTGATGTGATTACTGTGTCGGCCGCGTCAAACAATCCTTCCTTGTCTTCCTGCAGATCGCGGTTGTACGTGAGCGGTAGTCCTTTGATCGTGGTCAGCAGACCCATCAACGATCCGTACACACGGCCTGTCTTTCCGCGAACCAACTCAGCGAAGTCAGGATTTCTCTTCTGAGGCATGATGCTTGAGCCGGAGGTGTATTCATCCGAAAGTTTGATGAATCCAAACTCGTCTGAAGACCAGATGATCAGTTCTTCAGACAGGCGTGATAGGTGTGCCATTGCCAATGAGGCTGCGGTGAGGAATTCAACGATGAAATCACGGTCGGAAACCGCGTCCATCGAGTTGCGAGATATCTCGCTGAAGTCGAGTTGTTCCGCGACCCAGTCACGGTCGATCGGGTACGGCACGCCCGCCATCGCTCCTGAGCCCAGAGTCATGACGTCGGCGGACTCTGCAGCTTGAGCAAAGCGAGTTGAGTCGCGGTCGAACATCTCGAAGTACGCCATCAGGTGATGTGCAAGAACGACTGGTTGCCCACGCTGCAGGTGTGTGTATCCGGGAAGGATTGTGTCGACATGCTTTTCAGCGAGATCAACGAGAGCGTGCTGCAGTTCAACGCAGGCATCAAAAGCACGACCACAGGCGACCTGCGTCCATAGGCGCGTGTCTGTAGAAACCTGGTCGTTGCGTGAGCGGGCGGTGTGCAGACGTCCCGCTGCCTCACCGATCAATTCATAGAGACGCGATTCCACGTTCATGTGGATATCTTCGAGTTCGAACTTCCACTCGAACTCACCCGCATCGATTTCGTCGCTGATCTTGGTTAGGCCTTCGACGATTTTCTCTGCTTCGTCCTGCTCAATGATGCCCTGGCGGCCCAGCATTCGAGCGTGCGCGATCGATCCCATGATGTCTTCCCTGTACATGCGGGAGTCGTAATGGACCGATACGGTGAAGTCGCTTGCCAGCTCGCTTCCGCGAGCCGCTGCGGCGGGATTGTTCTTATTGTTCGAATTACTGGACATTTTTTACTCAGAAAAGAATAGGGCGCAGTGGAGTTCTGCGCCCATCATTATCGTTGTAGTCGGGAAAGAGGTTCTTAGCTCTATCTCAACACTTATCGGGCGTCGTGGAAGGTCTGCTTTCGTGCCTGGGTTCGAGCCGACAGTGAGTAAATGTCAATAAACCCGGTTGCTGCAGCGTGATCGAATGCATCTTCCGACGAGTACGTGGCGAGGTCGAAGTCGTACAACGAGAACGGCGAACGGCGTCCGACAACAATGCACGATCCCTTGTGCAGGCGAACGCGAACGTCTCCGGTCGAGAATTCGTGTGCCGAGTCCATGAATGCATCAATGTTTACCCGCAGTTCTGTGAACCAGCGTCCGTCGTAGACCATGTCGGAGTAAAGCTGAGAAAGATTCTCTTTAACCCGCTGTTGCTCACGAGACATTGTCGATGTTTCGAGCGCCTTGAGGGCGGTGTGAAGAACGACCGCAGCAGGAGTCTCGTAAACCTCGCGAGACTTGATTCCGACCAAGCGGTTTTCAACGTGGTCAATCCGACCAACGCCATGCTCGCCAGCAAGGTCGTTCAAAGTCGCGATTAGTTCAACACCAGACTTTGCCGAACCATCAAGACTGACAGGAATTCCCTTTTCAAAGCCAATAGAAATTTCAACTGGTTCGTCCGGGGTGTCTGAGATTTGCCTGGTCCACGAGAAGGCGTCTTCCGGTGGAGCCAACCATGTGTCTTCGAGGTCTTCGCCTTCGATTGCTTGACCCCACAAGTTGCGGTCGATTGAGTAGACGCGTTGGTCGTCACCGACTTCACGAAGTTCAAGACCTGCCTTCTGGGCGTAGAGCTTTTCTTCGTCACGAGTCATGCCCCATTCGCGTGCAGGAGCAATGATCTTCAGTGGATCACCGTGGGCAGCGAGCGTCATGATTCCTGCGTCGAAACGAACCTGGTCGTTACCTTTTCCAGTACAACCGTGAGCAACTGCTGTAGCTCCAACCTGGCGCGCTGCTTCAACAAGCTTTTTAGCCATCAGAGGGCGACCGAGAGCCGTTGAGAGGGCGTAAACACCTTCATACATTGCTCCGGCTTTCAGACCCGGCCAGATGTACTCGTTGATGAACTCCTCTCGTACGTCCCAGATCAAAGAGTCGAGTGCCCCTGCTGTGGCAGCTCGTTCTTTAACTCCAACGATTTCTGGTCCAGCGCCGAGGTCGACGGTGAGCGTGACGACGTCCATGTCGTACTGCTCCTGGATCCAGACGGTTGAGATTGTGGAGTCCATGCCCCCGCTGTATGCGAGAACACACTTTTCTCTGGCCATGGTTGAGTTCGATTCCTGTTTAGATGATCTTGAGTTGCCGCCTCACGCGAACGGCAACCAATCCATTCTCTCGCCAGAAGGCGCGAATGTCATCCCGTTCTGAAAAATCGGTTCCCGTTCCGGACTGGAAAGGGTATGGATCGTTACAAGTCCACCCGCGCAGGCATCCATTTCTCAGCCCACTCTTGGAGAGCGTCGAAAACAGGTGAAAGCTCGCATGCCATTTCAGTTGCGGCGTATTCGACAAGAACTGGACGAGAGGAAGAGTCGACTTCGCGCTCGATCAACCCAATGTCTTCGAGTTCTGCGAGTCGTTGCGAAAGAACCCGGTCGGATATTCCCTCAACTGCCGTTTTGATCTCAGAAAAGCGACCTGGTTTCTCCATCAATGAAGTCAAGATCAATCCAGACCAACGGCGCGCAAGCAACTCCATCGCTGCTTCATAGTGCGGACATAGTGCGGAACTACTGGAATGTTCAACTGAGGGATTGGGCATCGTGCAATTCAGTGTACACGCACAGGAAGTAACTAACTATTAGTTAGTGTTCCGCCAGCGATGTCAACAAAAAGCCCGAGGCGTCATCGCCTCGGGCTTCATTTTCTTATTTGGTCAGATGCTGACTAAGCGCCAGTCTCTTCGAGAACACGATCGAGAATGTCGACCGCTTCATCGATCTCCTCGCGAGATACGTTCAACGGTGGCATGAACCTGATCATGTTCGGACGAACTGCGTTGATCAGAAGTCCCTCGTCGAGAGCCTTCGCCACGGTTGCCCCAGAGATTTCCTTGTTCATTTGCAGAGCAATTAGCAATCCCATCCCACGCACTTCAGTGATGAAGTCATGCTTTTCTGCCAGAGCTTGCAGCTTTCCACGGAAGTAAATACCAGTCTCTTCGGCGAGCGCAGGGATGTCCTCATCCACCATGACCTTTGCTGCGGCAGAACCTGCAGCGGTAGTCAAAGCATTTCCACCGAACGTAGAACCGTGATCACCCGGTTCTAGAACCGAGCAAAATTCCTTGGTTGTGAACGCACCAAGCGGTGCACCTGATCCGAGTGCCTTCGCAAGCGTCATTACATCGGGCTCAACACCAGGGAATTGCTGGTAGCCAAACAACGTTCCGATTCGACCCATCCCGGTCTGAACTTCATCGAGCATGAACAAGATGTTCTTCTCATGACAGAAGTCCATTATTTCCTTGAGATAGTTCTCGTCTGGGATGTTGACTCCACCTTCACCTTGAACAGGCTCAAGTAGAACGGCACAGGTTTTACCTTCAACGTAGGCATCTTTGATTGCCTGAACATCGTTGTAGGGCACGTTCACGAAGCCGGGCATAAGTGGCTTCCAGTTGTCCTGGTAATGAGGCTGACCGGTGGCCGCCATCATTGCCTGCGTGCGACCGTGGAACGAGTCGAGCGCCGTGATGATTTCGTACGCGCCGTTCAACTTCAGCTTGCCCCACTTGCGAGCAACTTTGCATGCGCCCTCGTTTGCCTCTGCTCCTGAATTGCAGAAGAACACACGATCAACATCTGAGTTGTCGACGATGATTTGTGCGAGCGGAAGCTGCGGTGTCGTGTAGAAAAGGTTCGACATTTGCAGGATTTTTCCTGCCTGATCGCGAATTGCCTCGGTTACAGCCGGGTGGTTGTGACCCAAATTGAGGACTGCCCAACCCGCGGTGAAATCGAGGTAGCTCTTGCCGTCGTTGTCGAATACTCGAGTACCTTCGCCTCGTACCAGGACCGGTGGCATTCGGTTAACCACCTGCATGTAGTACTTGGATTCAAGGTCCTTGTATTCAGCTGAGCTAGTCATCTTTCTCTCCATGGGCTTCATTCAAATTCGGTGAAGTCCCCAGTAATCCCTCTCGCGACCTGCGAAAAGATGTTCGAACTCATCCAGTTCGAACGCCGCCTAAAAAAAGCGGAACGAGAAATATATCGCAGTGGTGACTGGTTTGGGTTGAATTCAGCTTTTTCTGCCGGGTCGCCAACCTCGAGCAGTTGCCTTAGCGAGCAGAACGGCGGCGAGCACGATCGATCCAATCGCAAGCTGCCAGCTGTAGCCGAGTGGAGTTGCAAGTACCACCATTACAGCGAGTCCAACTGCAGCACCGTGTCCGCTGCTTTTGAACTTCGCGATCACAAGCGCGCCACTGGCGAATCCGAGAATTCCTACTAACGGCATGAGAGCGAACACACCGCCAGAACCGGTTGCAAGCCCCGCGCCACCCCTGAAGCGATTGAATACTGGATACCAGTGACCAATGATCGCTGCCGCGAGAGTTGCAATCCACACCATTTCGTTGTCGGTGACTATGCGTGCGATAACGACGGGTGCCGCACCTTTGACCGCATCTCCTACATAAACGGCAATCCCGAGCCTTTTGTCGACCTTACGGAAGACATTTGCCGCACCAGGATTGCCTGTTCCAGTTGCGAAGAGATCAACACCCTTGTTTCGGGTCAGAATTTGTGCAAACGAGATTGAGCCGAGGAGATACCCGGCGAGTAACAACGCAATTATTTCGCCGGTCTCAGTCACGATGGTTCCTGTCTATATGATGCGAGTGCCGATGTCTTCACCACGAGCGCATGCAAGCAGTGCTCCAGCGAGACGTCCGTCGATAATGTGACCTGAACCGGCAACCGTGACAGCGTCAACACACGCTTCGATTTTCGGGATCATTCCGCCCGCAGCAATGCCACCTGCAATTAGGTCGAGTGCCTGCTGACTGGTCATTCGTGGAATTAGTCGTTTTCGTGCATCCAGAACACCTTCAACATCGGTTTGGAACACGAGTCGGTCGGCTTTTACGGCCTTTGCAATGTGACCTGCCGATGTATCGGCGTTGACATTCAATATGCGGTCGTGGCCAGATTCAGACGGGTAGAGATGAAGAGCCGTTGGAGCAATCACCGGGATGGCACCAGAATTCAGCACGGCATCAACGGGGGCCGAGTTGGCTTTGACGATCTTTCCGACATATCCGAGCTCAGGATCAAGAACCTCGGCTTCAAGAAGACCACCTGAAACCCCGGAAATGCCTACCGCGTTGGCACCTGCCGCCTGGAACTCCGCAACAATTTGAGAGTTGACCAGTCCGGCGAGAACAGCAACCGCAACATGGAGGGTAGCTTCGTCGGTCCGCCTGAGACCACGAACGAATTCAGGTTGGATTCCCTGTTTGGCAACCCAATCACTGATTACTTTTCCGCCACCGTGAACGACGACGGGTTTAGCACCTTGTTTCCAGAGCCCCACGATGTCTGGAACTGTGGAGTCACCTTCACCAAGCGTACTGCCGCCGATCTTGATGACGATCTTTTTACCGGCAACCGAAGATGAGGTCGTCATAGCGCGATCTCCAGGTTGTATGACTCGCTCGAGTTCATCGGATTAAAAAGCTGATCATGTGGATTCTTGTGATCCACTCGAATGAAAATTCCTGAATGACTTCTAGGTGGTGTAGGCAGAGTTGAATACGACGTACTCTTCAGTGAGATCACATCCCCAGGCTTGTCCGTATCCGTCCCCGATATTGAGGGATATACGAAGCCGCACCTCGTCGCCTCCAAGCGCACTTACAACACTTTGGACGTTGTAAGAAATTGCCTTGCCTTCGGCGACTATCTGAATGTCGTTTATATAGCAGTCGATCTTCGACTCATCGAGCTCGATTCCACTCTTTCCGACTGCCATGAAAATACGACCCCAGTTAGGGTCACGACCGTACACAGCGGTCTTTACAAGTAGAGAAGCAGCACATTCACGAGAACTTACGAGAGCATCATCGTCACTCTTGGCGCCATCGACGGTCACTTCGATGAGCTTGGTCGCCCCTTCACCGTCACGTGCAATTTCAATTGCAAGATGCCTGCAAACCTGTTGAACAGCCTCAGCGAAAGCTTCTGATGCTTCATCACCGCCGGATATTTCAGGTCCGCCTGCTGCTCCGTTCGCCATTAGCAATACGGTGTCGTTTGTGCTTTGGTCGCCATCAACGTCGATTTGGTTGAAACTGAGTTTTACAGCCTCCGAGAGGGTTTCTTGCAAGAACTTTGGCTCGACTTTCGCATCGGTCGATGCAAATGCAAGCATCGTTGCCATGTTCGGGTGAATCATTCCCGAACCCTTCGACACTCCACCAACGGTATGAGTAACACCATTTGCTTCGAAGGAAACGGCTATTTCCTTGGTGCGCTTGTCTGTTGTGAGAATCGCTTTTGCGAATTCGTTTCCACCATCGTCGGTCACAGTTATTTGAGGGACGTATTCGCGAAGCAGAGCCATCGGTAGTTCAACACCGATCACGCCGGTTGAAGCAACCAGGGTTTCTTCTGCTGAAACACCGATGTGTGCAGCAGCAATGTCGGTCATTTCCTTAGCGTCGATGTAACCCTGTTCGCCGACTGCGCAGTTTGCACACCCGCTGTTGGCAACTACAGCGCGAACACGTTTTTCAACTCCAACGCGCTCTCGAGACAGTGTGGCTGAAGGTGAAATCACGGAATTCTGAGTAAATGTCCCGGCAACCGTGCACGGAGAGTCGGAAACGAGTATTCCGATATCTCGCTTGTCAGCACCTGGTGTTTTGATACCGGCAAAGACTCCGCCGGCTGAAAAACCCTTTGCTGAGGTAACGGTTCCGTTTTCTACCGGACGAATCTCAAGTGTCATTTTGTTCGCTATTCCAGATCAGTTGATCGCTAGGTGAAATATCACGGCGTTGATCGTATTCCAAAAACAATAAAACCGCACGATTCACGCTGTGGAAAATTCCACATGGTCGGTCGATATCTCGACAAGACCTGCGTTTTGTGCGGTAGATTCAGTTCGATTTGGAGTATACAGCAGCTACTTAGCTGCTTTGTGCACGTTTACGCGGCGGAGTCGAAGTCGGTTGCATCGTGCATTCGCCGGAAGGCGTTGGCAGCGTTCTTCCCAAGCCGGTCGAGTGACTCGCGAGAACCGCCTCGTTCTTGCGCAACGGCCAGTTCACCGAGGGCTTCGAGGAGTTCGCTTGCGATTGTCATGCCGGTGTGAGTCACAGGTTGATCCTTCCCTGTTGAGAATTTCAGTATTTCAGCTGCCATTAGTTCGAAGTTACCCGGTAACGGAATTCATTGCGTTGAGATTTTTGAACGTCTTTTAGGAAGTTTGTCCTATCTATGAATCCGAGTCAGTGGCGTCGAAAACCACATTAAGTTTCAGGGTTGCGGTATTACCGATGTGTTTGTTCGACCAGTGCCTTGTGTGTGATCTCACTACTGTGGACAGGCGCGACCCGGGCGAAACTGATGTGAAGCAATGGGTACCCGTAATAGGTATGGTTGCGCGTGGATTGCGCGCGCATAGATCTGCTGACCAAATGACCACAGGCGCACTACAAATAGATTTCAACCCGCAACCGAAAGGGATTGCGGTTGTTTGCTCTACGTCGATCTCCGAAATAACCGGAAACGGCAACTATTCCGCGCTCCAGGATCTTTTGGATGGGTACGCGACCGAATTCCAACAGGTTCACGTATTCGCTCCCGGCAAACCAGAATCTCTGAATTCGAGGATGGATCACAGGATCAACTGGATTCACGGCAGGAAATTCGGTTCGTCGCTAACTGCGCTTTCACTTAGCGGTGTGGCTAATCGAAAACTGCTCAAGGATGTCGAATTAATTCGAACATTCGGTCCTGCTGCGGGACTTGCAGGACGACTTTATGGACGTATTGCCAAGGCACCGGTGGTTTCGTCACTCGATGATTTGGCGGGTAACCGTTGGCGCGAGTCGCGGAAATTACGATCAAAACTTCTGAACGGCGAAAACAAGTTCGGACCCTTCAGTGCCGAATATATCTCTGCAAAACATTCCTGGGAGACCGAGCTGCTTTCGGAGATGTCGCCTGCAGGTCAAATTCTGATTGGACCAGTTGGCATTCAGACAGATATTTACTCGCCGTCCAAGCTAATTGATCCTGCCAGAAACCCAATTGTCTTATGGGCGATTCCTCTAAATACCGATGAAAACCTGAATGCCTTGTTCACGACGGCTGAACGAGGATCGCAGCTGATTCCAGACATCAACTTCGTAGCAATTGGCGACGACAGCCAGGTGCAGGTGGCGCAAAACATCGCATCCGAACGAGACTTGCCTGTCACTGCACTGAAGTACGAGGAAGTCGAACCGCTCGTCGACCTGATTGAGCGCAGTTGGGCATGTGTGACCGCAGCCGACAACGGCTTCCCCTCAGGGCTTGCAATGTTGTCGTTCTCGGCTGGAATACCCGTAATTTCAACCGATCAAATCGACGAGGCGTACGGGTTCAAAAACCATTTGAACTACGTTGAAATCACCGATGACTCTACTGATGGCGTCGCTTTCGGCTTGAACATGCTTCGCAACTGGAACTCGTTCGCACTCAGAGTAGCTCGCAGTGGTCAAAGCCTGATCGAATCTCGCTATTCAACTCTTGCAGTTGCTCGCCGCGAGGCTGAACGACTCGCAGATATTGCAAACGGGATTGAGTTTGCTGCTGCCGTCTCAACTCCGGTTGAGAGCCAGGACGATGTTTCAGCGCAGTCCGTAGCCGAGCAGCATGACACAGAGTTGACAGACGATGCAGGTGGTTCAGATGGATTTGATTTGGTCGCTGCGGCCCTGTCCGACCTGCACGGCGGCACGAGCAGTGACACATCTATTCCATCGGACTCAGTCGCTGAAGCTGGTTCTGAAGAACCAATGGCCGAACAAACTCCGATGCAGGATGCTGAACTGAGTCAGGACGCTATATCAGCGTTGTTCGCTGAGCCAGAGTCGCCTGAATCCGAACCGGCTCCCGACACATCCAGCAACGAGCAAATGAGTCAGGACGCTATTTCTGCCCTTTTCGCTGGTACTTCTGCAGATGAAGAAAATGTCGAGTCGAATGGTGAACCGCTCGTGACTGAAAGCTCGGGAGTTCAGGTTCTAAGCCAGGATCTGATCTCAGCACTCTTTGCTGCAGACGAGTCGTCTGATGAGAATTCAGAACCCGCTCCAGAAACACCGGTCGATGAAGGCACCGGAGAGATGGATCAGGACGCGATCTCGGCGCTGTTCGCCGCCAATAGCGATTCCTCTGATGGAAACGAGGACACCTCTCCCTCAACTCCGAACGATGAAGACTCAGGCGTTGTGAACCAGGACGCAATTTCTGCATTGTTCGCCGGCGACGAACTAACTGAAGAATTAACTCCTGAACCTGAGAGCACAGAGCCTGAGACGTCATCGGATATGGGTCAAGACGCCATATCCGCGCTTTTCGAGACGGAAAGTTTCACGCTTGAATCTGATGATTCAGAGCCTGCCGCATCATCAGAGATGGGTGAGGACGCGATCTCGGCACTATTCGAAGAATCGGCATCAGACGCGACAAACGAACCTGCAGATTCGGGTGAAATGGATCAAGACGCCATATCAGCGTTGTTTGGCACAGATGGAGATCTCAACGATTCCATAAGTTCAGATGTGATCGACGAACCTGTCGAAGATGCCCCTGGTGCGGACCTGGAAGACTTGGAAGAAGATGTTCAAGTTGTCCAGGTGACGATTGGTGATGAGGATGAAGAGGTTGAACCGGAGTTCATGGTTGAGTCTTTTGATGAGATCGAAGTAGAAGATGAACTCGACGTTGATGCCCTCATCGAAGCTGCAAAGCACGACGAAGAACTCGTTTAGATTCCCGAGACTCGCGGCGATTGCATCTCACGTGCATCTAAATATTTGAGCGCACCAAATCACTAGCAATGCGTAGTGTTTTTAACCGAACAGTCGCCCCGTACATGTCGACACAGGTAAAACAGGGTTTTAAGCTGTGGGTGAACGTTCGAACGGTTAACACCGATTCAGAACAGAGGGAATATGACCGAAACAAAACAAGTCGATGTACTGATTGCAGGTCAGGGGGCAGCAGCGTTCGCTGCGGGTCTGTATTCGGCTCGATACCAGGTGAACACCCTTCTAGTGGGTGAACAATTCGGTGGTGAGACGGCCATCGGTGGAACCATCGAAAACTATCCAGGTCAGCCAGACATAGATGGCTTCGACCTGATGATGAAATTTAAAGAACAGGTCGACAACCTAGATACTCCAACTGAGTATTCGAATTTGGTTTCCGTTGAGAAAAAGGGAGATGCGTTTCACTGCGTGCTCGAAAACGGAACCGAGGTTGAAGCAATCTCCGTGATTCTCGCCGTTGGAAGGGAACGCCGAAAACTTCACCTTCCGAAAGAGGAAGAGTGGACCGGGCGTGGAGTCTCGTACTGCTCGACCTGTGACGCACCGCTGTACCGGAACAAGGCTGCAGCTGCTGTCGTAGGTGGCGGAAACGCTGCTGTTGAAGGTGCGGTTCTTCTCGCCAAGTACGCTGAAACTGTTTACTTGATTTACCGAAGAGGCGAATTCACCCGACCGGAGCCAATTCTTCTCAAGGTCCTCGATCAAACTCCGAACGTCAAGGTGCTGTTCAACACCGAGGTTTCCGAGCTTGTCGGTAGCGATGACGCTGGACTTACCGCCATCAGGGTGAACAACCCATGGGAAGGTAAGGACGTGCTCGAAGTCGACGGTTTGTTCGTCGAAGCAGGTGCAGATCCTCGACTCGACATTCCGAACCAACTTGGACTTGAGATAAACCAGAACACCGGTGAAGTACACGTCGACAAGGGTTTGAATACCTCAGTCGAAGGCGTTTACGCTGCTGGCGACCTGACCGACGGTACGGAATTGAAGCAGACGATTACTGCGGCTGCGCAAGGTGCAATTGCTGCACTGTCTTCCTACCAGCACATCATGGAAGTGAAGGCAGAACGAGAAGATGCGAACACCTCGCAACCTGCGGCGGTAGGCAACTAACCGAAACCTGAAACAAAAAAAGGGCATCCTCGATCGACGAGGGTGCCCCTTTTTCGTTGAGGAGGATCTAGATGAGGTTGATCACCCGGTCGCCGAAAGTCGCTCCTACGTATCCGATTACGATCGACTGAGTCAGCTTCCCTAGAAACGTTCCCAGCAAGAAACGCCTTGGGTTGAAGCGACCCGCACCTGCTGCATACCCGGCGTAATCGAAGATCGGATTCGGTGTGGCGGCAAGCAAGAACGATGAAACGACAACGTTGTTTCGAGACCAGTCATATGCGGTGAGAGCTTTGTCAGGAATCACAGGTGATACGGATTCTGACCGAGAGAAGCGACTGAGCCCTTTTCGTCCAAGGTAGTAGCAAACAGCCATGCCCAATGTGATTCCGAATGCAGCTGCCAGTGCCGGAGCGAACGGATTGACCACTGCAGCAGCACTGAAAACTATCGAAAGGACCGGCACTGGAAGCAGAACCGCCACGCTGCCGAGAAATCCGAGAACGACAATCGCCGGGATCCCGATTGCAGTGATGACTCCCGGATCGATGTGCATGTAACGCTGGATAGCGAGCGGAGCGATGCAAGCGATTGCGAGCACCAGTAGCATGAATGCTCTACTGATCGCTGGTGAGAGGACCGCGGAAGGTCTGTTGGCACTGATGATCGATTGTTGCATCCTTGCACCCCTTGGCACTCCTGGTCATCTACGCATTCGCTTTTCCAAATACTGGACAGGGGATGCAAGATCGTGGGATTGCCTCGGGATTGCATTCCGCGAGGGATGCGATTTCTTTAAACGGCTCCGAGTTTTCTCAGGATGTCTCCAGCAATCAGGAAGCATCCTGCGTGAAAGCCGATGACGCTCAGACCCGTCCCTTGTGCTGTATAGCCAGCCGGGTACAACCCTGGGACATCGACGGATTCAAACGTTGCCTGGTCGACCACGAGTTGTTTCAGCTGGAAGCGATAGTTGTCACGTTTGTCATGAAAAGTGAACGGTCCTAGCGGGTCGATGACCGAGTAATCAGGATCGCCACCGATTTCCACAACAACGTGATCAACCTGTACCTGCACCTGTCCTTCCGGTGTGTCGATAGTCACAACACCTTCGTCACCAAAATCCCTCAGGTGAGACTCGTACAGCAAGCCCATGCGTGCCTGGTCACCTTGCAAAATCTCTGCCCAACGTTGGTAGTAAGGCAAGAACTGCGATTCACCGATGAGTCGAAGGTGAGAATCGGGTTGCTGTCGCATGACATATACAACCGTCCGACCGTCGTCGTGGAGTTCTTGCGCAGCCCAGTCGGCCGAGCGACCTCCGCCAATGACCATTACCCGCTCACCCGGATAATCCTCGACCGACGTGTAGGCATCCGTGACATACGGTTTTTCGGTGCCGTTGGCATCCAGTGTTCTTAGTTCTGATCGAGGCCCGATCGCAAAGACAAAGTAGTTGCAGGAGTACTTGACTGGCTTTCCTGTTTCAGACGACAAAGCTGTTACAACGAACCGAGCGTCAGAGTCCGATTTCTCAACTCGTGTGACTTTCATCCCTTCCTGGATGTACGGAGACAGACCAAGTTTGTTGGCATACGCCTGGTAATAATCGACGAGATCGTCACGGTGTACCAGGGCGTTGAGGTCGCGATCACGTCCTGCATCTTTGTAGAACTGACCTATCGGGTAGTGGGCAAGTTCCATCCAATGCGCTGGACCGAGCGTCATCTGGGTCTTAGGTACGTGATTCCACAGTCCGCCAGCGCCATCAGTCGACAGTAACTTCCAATTGATTCGGTCTTTCTTCGTGAACTCTAGAGTCCAGTCATCGAGAGGAACGGCGTCTTGCTCGGGGTGATGTCTCATCCGAAAGAACTCGATTGGTCGATTGCCTTGCTCGAGGAGTTCGTGGAGGTCTAACGCGAGAGGATTGGCACGATTTACGTCAGCGGCGACCTGGACCTCGTCAGACGGAAATTCAAACTTTCCTGTGAATCTCGGGTGCCATCCCTCGAGGGTGGCGGCTACCCCAAGTCCTCCTGGACCTGCTCCAGCAATGATTACTTCGTGGTGTTCCAAAATTTCGCGCGTTGACAGTGAATTGAATGAATAACTGAGATCCGACCGGGTACCTAGCTACGAGCCATTGCCCATGTGCGGACGGTTGAGTCTACCGTGAACTCCATCAGTATGTTGAATCCGCGACGTTCATAAAATCCAACGTTTTCTTCCGTCATCGTTTCTAGGTGCAGAGGTAGAGAGGAGTCCTCAGCGATTCTTACGGTCTGACCGAGGATCGTGGAACCAAGCCCTGTTCCTTGCGCTTCAAGAGGTGTTCCGAGGGCAGCAAGTACCAGTGAGGATCCGGCATGAGTTCCTTGTGGATCTTTTCAGCCTCATCAGAAAATCTACCGAATCGAGCGAAAGCACCCATACCGAGTACAAACGGAGCTTTCCAGAATCCGATTTTGAGAAGTCGCCAGGACGTCATTGCAGTTTCGTTTGGAGGAAGTAGGCCTGCCAAACTCTTCAATTCTGGATCAGAGACGACTCGACCCCACCTGTGACAGTAGGAATTGGTGAGTCGGAAGAACCACTGCAGTTGTTTCAGACGCTTTGAGGCGTCCTGCATCAAATAGGCCGCCATCGGGTCGTTGAAGAAAGCCGGAGCGACATTTTTAGCTGCGCGAACTATTTGCGGTTCGGAAAGATTCTCCAAATTTGTCCTGACCTTCTGCTTGGCTCGGTCTGGTGAACAAATCGAGTCTAGCAACGATGAGGATTTACGAAGCAGCGGCCGACATTTCACACAACGCCTGTAGGGAGTCCCACTCTTCGTCGACGCGTCGTTGAATTTCATCGACCATTGACGGGTCGTCACCGTTCAGGATGTGCGAAAAACGCTTTTGCATCTTGAGTGCATCGACGACGGGCCGTCGCTTCCTAGATCCGGACGACATTTTCCACACACCATCGATGACTTCGTAGAGTGGCCACATTCCCGCCTCGACCATGACCTTTGAGACTTCCATGGTCTTGTCGGTGTCGAAACGCCAACCACGATCACAAGGAGTTAGAACATTGATGAATGCCGGTCCGTCAGCCTGCTCAGCCTTGCGAACCTTTGTCATCAGGTCTTTCCAGTTGTGAGTTGCCGCCTGGGCCACATACGGAATGTTGTGAGCAGCAACAATACGGGTCATGTCCTTGTGCCACTCGGTCTTTCCTGTGACCTCGTCACCTGATGGCGTAGTCGTAGTCCATGCTCCAAGAAGTGTTGCACTACTTCGTTGAATTCCGGTGTTCATGTAGCCCTCGTTGTTGAGGCACACGTACACGAACTTGTGACCACGTTCGAGGGCACCACTTAGCCACTGGAAACCAATGTCGTACGTCGCTCCGTCTCCTGCGAAGACAACAAACGTCATTGGTCGATCTTCGAGCTTTCCTTTTCGGACCAAAGCTTTGTAAGCCGCCTCAACACCAGAAATGGTGGTCGCTGAGTTTTCGAACGCGCTATGTATGACCGGAACTTTCCACGCAGTATTTGGGAACCTGGTTGTTGCTACTTCAAGACAACCCGTTGCGAGCGCTACGACCGGTGGGTTTTCGAGTGCGGCAAGTATTTGCCGTACCGAAATCGGTTCAGCACAACCGGCGCACAACGCGTGCCCGTTTCCGAATCGATCAGGCTGGAGACTTAGTTCTCTGAGTTTCAGTGTCATTTCCAGCCTCCTACTTCAAGCCCAGATATTCGGGTTTCATTGGTTCTTGTCCCGTTTCAGCGACCTTCACGACGTCAGAAATTGCTTCTCGGAATTGCTGTTTAGGTGTTGCACGTCCACCAAGCCCATACACGTAGTTGGCGAGTAACGGTCGGGGATTCATAGTCCTGGTTGCTGTGCTTACATCGAGCACCAATCCGTTGCCGGGTGCTCCAAAAGCGATTGCTCGATCGAGGACACCAACAGCACTTATTCCAGCGAGAATTGCGCGCAGGTCGTGAACAGGGAATGGGCGCAGTAAGCGGATTCGAACCATCCCGACCTTGATCCCGTCTTTACGTGCCAGGTCGATAGCCGCTCGCACCATTCCTTCGGAGGAACCAAGTACAAGCATTGCTATTTCAGCATCGTCCATCTGGTAAGTCTCGATGACCGACATTTTTCTGCCGGAAATTTCACTGAACTTCGACAGCTGAGCTTTTACGACCAGTTCAGCCTGATCAAGTGCTTCTACCTGTTGGCGTTTGTGTTCGAAGTAATAGTCGTTTGCGTCCAGTGCCCCGAACGTAGCCTGGCTGCCCGGCTCAAGTGCCCATTGATCGGGTTCCCATTCTCCGATGAATTCTTTCGCCACTTCATCGGGAAGTGAGTCGACCCGCTCAACGGAGTGCGTAACGGTAAAACCATCAAGAACATTCGTCGTTGGCAGCTTTACCCTCGGGTTCTCAGCGATCGTGGGAGCAATTAATGCCTGATCATAAGCCTCTTGAGGATTTGAGCCGGCGAGCATCACCCAAGATGCTTCTCTCATCGCCATCACATCTGAATGGTCACAGAGAATGTTGATTGGAGCCGAGAACGACCGTGAACACAGGTGCAAGACAATTGGAAGCCTCATTCCCGAGGCGATCCATAGCGTCTCGTACATTAGTGCTAGACCCGGTCCTGAGGTTGCCGTTTGTGCGCGACCGCCAGCTGCGCATGCGCCAATACATGCACTCATAGCCGCGTGTTCACTCTCGACGTTGATGTATTCGGTGTTTACCTCACCGTCGGACACATACTCCGAGAATTTTTCGATGATGAATGTCTGCGGAGTAATCGGGTATGCCGCTACTACTTCGGGGTCTGTTTGCCGCATCGCTAGGGCAACTGCTTCACCGCCGTTAATAGCCGAGGCAGTCGATTTAGCAACAATGTTCTTCTTCTCGACAGTTGTCACTTCACACCTCCGGCACCTGGTGTGTCGGGAACCATTTCGATGCACTTGGTCGGGCAAACTTCCACACAGATCCCACAGCCCTTGCAGTGATCCAGGTCAATTCCCACGAGCTTCGACTCTGCGACCTGGAAACTGGCGTCCGGGCAGTCGATCCAACAGATCATGCAGTGGGTACAGCGCTCTATTTCCAATACCGGAACTTCCGATCGCCAGTCACCGGTTCGAACCGAACTAGTGCTCCCTGGTTGCTCGGAGTATCCGCCTGTAGGAATTTGTTTCCAGAGTTCCCGTTTACCCATTTGCTATCACCTCAAGAACTTTTAACTGGTTGAATCCTGCTTTTAAGGCCTTCAGGTTCGCTTCGATAATCGGTGGAGGGAAGGTCTCGGACATTAGCTCTATAAGAGCCTTGTCTATTGATTCCAGTTCCATGACCGGAACTACCTGAGCGAACGCACCGAGTATTGGTGTGTTCGGGAGATTTCGATTGAGCAACTCCATACCGATGCCGCTCGCATCGAGGGTTGCCAGCCGTTGATCACCGAGCAACTCGATGCCCAACCCATCTGGATCAGGATCGAGCGGAGAATTCAGAATGAGAGTGCCCGACTGAGAAAGCCCGGAGCTGAAATCAACCTGGCCGATGAGTGAAGAATCTAGGACGATCACCACGTCGGGTTCGTAAACCGGTCCCCTATCTATGGGCGGTTCGTTGTCGATTCGTGTGTATGCAGATATTGGCGCGCCAGAACGTTCGGCTCCAAAGTCTGGAAGCGACTGCATATAAAAGCCGGAATTGAGGGCTGCCGATGCCAGAATTCGGCTCGCAGTGACTACACCCTGACCACCGCGTCCATGCCACCTCACTTCGATGGGTGCTTGAGGATTCACCAATCAGCCCTCCCTCAAAATCGATCAGTTCACATGGGGAACTTCGAAGCAGACGGAGTTCCCTGCTAATTACGTGTTGGATCGATTCTGCGCGGGGGCGCGGGAAGAACTTGTGAGGCGACGAGAATACGCGTGTTAAACGCGTGTCAATTTGCGGTTATGACTAGGGTTTTCTGCTGAAGTATTCAGTCATCGGATCAAAATAATTTTCGATCCAGCCTTGTTCGTAGTGAGCACCGTCGTCAGGTAGATTCGAATGTGTGAGGGTGAGTTTGGTACCAGTGCCAGTGTTGCTCGGTTCCAGCTTTACCTCGAGCGTCGAGTCAGGTTCTGACGGATCGAACTGCACAGTTCGCCATGTCTGAACTATCAGTTTTCCTGCTTCAAGTTCCAAATTCGTTCCGTAAATGTATTCGTCCCAAGCTGTGAACTGATTGCTGACCTGATCGTCACACGAGGCTTGTCCGCCAGTCATTTGAGTGTGTTCGTCGGAGTCCAGCCATGCCTCGTAGACCTGTTGTGGTGATGCGGGAATCTCACAAGATATCGAAAACTGGATCGTCACGCCTCTGCTCCTAACCCGTTGCTAAAAATCTAATTGTCTGGACAGGTCTTTCAACATTCCCTTGCGTCCAGTATGTTGTCGCAAAACTGAGTAGATTGCACGGAGCGCAACTTCATGACCATCAGAATTGGTACTCGAATCAGTAAGGACTGGCTTGATCGACCAGACGATCTGAGCTTCATCAAGCAAATTGGCGTGGACTACGTGGATATCGTTCTCGATATGGTTCCTGGTTTTGATGAAGCTGGTGGTCGTGCATCTAAAGAAGGCTTATCCGAGGTCATGGAGACGCTCGACAAGGCCGGTCTTGAGATCGAGCGTGCCAATACTTCCGGTCCCGACTATATAAATGCCTTTCTCGGTCGGGAAGGTGGCGACCGTGAGATAGAGAATCTTCAAGTCAACGCCGAAATTTGCGGTGAAGCTGGGATTCCACTGTTCGGAATCCAGTGTTTCCAGGCAGCAACGCTCCACCCGTTTCGAGACCAGCTCCACAGCTGGGTAAAAGGCCGAGGTGGTTACCAGCACCACCACATGAGAGTCAAAGAACTAGCAGAGATGCCACTGCGTGACGACGCTCCGACACACGAGCAAGTGTGGGATGGCACTTTGAATATCTATCGCAACGTTATCCCAATTGCTGAGCAGTACAACATGGACATTGGGATGCACGGCAACGACCCTCCACAACCGAAGCTCAACGGCGTCCCGCAGGTGCTCCACAACTTCGATGCGTTCGACCGGTTGTTCTCGGAAGTTCCGTCTAAGAACAACAAGATGACCTTCTGTGTCGGAACTCGTTATGAGTCAGGTGAAAACATCTTTGAAGGCATAAAGCGGTTTGGGGACAAGATTGTCCATGTGCACTTCCGAAATGTAAAAGGCACGATTCCTACTCACGGTGAGTACGAAGAGGTGATGCCCGATGAGGGCGATCTGAACATGTACGACGTCGCCAAGGCGCTCGATGATGTCGGTTATGACGGCGTGATCGACTACGACCACCTGAACCGAATCACGACAGACAGTCCGCAAGGCCGCGAGTACATGGCCTATTGTGTTGGGCACATGCGAGGAATTCTGAACTCAATCGAGGGGCAGAAAAACTCTAACTAGCCGATTCTCACACACCGTTCATGGAACCGGCGTGATTGCTCACGCGCCTGAGTTCCAGAATTAACCCAACGACACCAGTCGAGGTGTATCGGAGTGCACCGAAACCCAACTCGGGATTCGGTGTTTGGGGGCAGGACGGTCTGGCTATGGGAATTCGCCAAACGGTTCAAGGCGTGCCTGGAGCGGTAGTTGATCCGCGCTCGCCCGCGTCGCCCAAACTCATCGTCTACTCCGAGCTTGCACTAACGGTTTCAGGCGTGCTGCTGTCCATATTCATGGTCATGCATTTGTCACTCTTGTTCACCGTAGTTATTTCCGCGGAAACGATGGACGAGCTTGCCCATTTCCTTGAGCGTTACTACTTGCTGCAAATTGGAGTAGCTCCGGTCATCTTCTTACTCGCGTTCCACACCGTGTTAGCGAGTCGACGAATCCCATTCTCGCTGGCACGGCAGAAGGTGATATTTCAGCACGCACGGTCGGTAAAGCACATCGATACCTGGACCTGGATCATCCAGATCGCCACAGGCGCAGCAATTGTTGTTCTTGCATCAATTCATATTTGGGTTGTCGTTACCGATCTTCCGGTAGAAGCTTCGAAAAGTGCTGCTCGTGTTATCGGCAACTACTTGTGGGTTTACATCCCGTTTGTTGCAATCGTTGAGAGCCACATTGCGTTCGGACTCTTCAGAGTGCTTATCAAGTGGGGAGTCATGTCGCGTAAACGAGCGCACATTGTTTTAGTTGTGTGCTCGGCTGGGATTCTGGCAATCGGTTACTTGATTCTTGCGAACTTCTACTGGTTGGGGGCTGACTGATATGCACACCAGCGAAGTACTTGTAATTGGTGCCGGACTTGCCGGCGAGCGTGTAGCAATTGAGCTTGCTACCCGGGGACACGATGTCACGATCCTGTCGCTAGTTCCTCCCCGTCGATCACACTCGTCTGCTGCACAGGGAGGTATGCAGGCAGCTCTTGGAAACATGGCAAGGAGTGCTGAAGACAGTGTCGATGTTCATTTTGAAGACACGGTCAAGGGCTCCGACTGGGGAGCAAACCAGGACGTAGTCCGACTCTTTGCTGAATCGGCTCCCATTGCAGTTCGAGAAGCCGCGTATTGGGGTGTTCCGTGGTCTCGAGTCGTTGCTGGACCTCGCACTTTGGCAGGTGGCGATGTGGTCGTTGAATCGGAAGACAAAGAAGGGCTGATCGCACAACGAGACTTTGGCGGAACTAAGCAGTGGCGAGCGTGTTACGCAGCCGATGGAACCGGTCATGCCTTGATGTTCGCAATCGATAACGAAGTCGTTCGATTGGGAATTACCGTTCACGAACGGATGGAAGCCGTCTCGTTGATCCACGACGGCGAATCTTGCCACGGTGCAATCGTTCGCGATCTCGAAACCGGTGATCTCCACGAGTACACGGCACACGCCACGGTGATTGCGACGGGCGGACACGGTCGAATCTACGGACAGTCGACAAACGCCGTAATCAACACTGGATCCGGCATGGAAATAGCACTTGAAACCGGTGTTGTACCGCTCGGAAACATGGAAGCCGTGCAGTTCCACCCGACAGGTGTCGTACCTGGTGACATTCTCGTATCAGAAGCGTGTCGCGGCGATGGCGGTTACCTGCTCGACGTGAACGAGCACAGGTTTATGCCGGAATACGAACCCGACAAAAAAGAGCTGGCTTCTCGTGATGTTGTGAGCCGACGGATGACCTTGCACATGCGCAAAGGTTTAGGCGTCGAAACAGCGTACGGTAGTCACCTCTGGCTCGATATTCGGCATTTGGGTCGTGAGCATATTGAGCGTAATCTCCAGGAAGTTGCTGATATTACGAAGAACTTCCTTGGCATCGATCCCGCTGACGGGCTCGTTCCGGTGAGGCCTACCCAGCACTACAGCATGGGAGGGATTCGGACGAGCATTGACGGCGCAGCCTACGGTCTCAACGGGTTGTACGCAGCCGGAGAAGTTGGATGCTGGGACATGCACGGCTTCAATCGGCTAGGTGGTAACTCAGTCGCCGAAACCCTCGTAATGGGACGAGTCGTGGGGCGCGCAATTACGGATCGACTCGAACAGGGCGATGACGTGGGCAACCCGGGACGCGTACGACGCCAGTCACGAGAAGCATTGCTGGAAATGGAAGCTCGAGTCGAGCGAATCGCATCGAGTGGTAACAATGGTGCTGCTGTTCACCAGATCGAACAGGAAATCGGGCGCATATTGCGTGACGGTGTTGGGGTTTTCAGGGACGAAGCGGGTTTGCAAAGCGCATCTGCCGAACTGGCTGAATTACAAGCGCCGGTCGATGAAATTGGTCTAAAAGCAGCTGCTCACAAATCGTCTCCAGAAGTTGCTTCAACTCTGCGCTTGAGCGGGAGATTGAAGCTGGCGAGAACCATTGCTGAAGGTGCGCTGGCTCGAAAAGAGAGTCGTGGAAGTCACTATCGAGAGGATTTTCCGAATCGTGACGACGAGAACTGGCTGAACCGCACTCTTGCCTACTGGCCCGATGGTGCAAGCAGTCCAAAGCTCGAATACGAATCGGTCACGATCACCGAAATCCCGCCTGGAGATCGCGGCTACGGAGAAGGTGCTTCGAAACCGCCAACAAATCATAGTCGATTGAGGTCAGAAGATGAGTGATCGACAGTTGAAATTCGAGGTGTTCCGATTTAACCCGAACACGCCTGAAGAAAAACCTCGAACCGACGTTTTTGAATTCGACGAAGTTCCTCGGATGACTTTGTTTACAGCTCTAACGCACATTCAGGAAAACCTTGATCCATCCCTGAAATTCGATTTCGTCTGCCGCGCTGCTGCTTGCGGTGCCTGCGGAATTATGGTCAACGGAAAGCCGAGACTTGCTTGCAAAACCAGGGTTGCCGAGTTGCCATCGTCTATTTCGCTGATGCCAATGCCATTTTTCAGGATGGTTGGTGATCTTTCGGTCGACACTGGCACCTGGTTCCGGTCGATGGCTGAGCGGCTTGAAGGCTGGATTCACAGCGAAGAGCCGTTCGACGAATCTGCCGAAGAAGAGCGAATGTCGAACGCTGAAGCGGAGAAAATCTACGAACTCGACAGGTGTATCGAGTGTGGATGCTGTGTTGCTGCCTGTGGAGCCGCACAGGTGAATCCTCGGTACCTAGGACCTGCAGGAATGCTCAGAATGGCACGCTTCGCGATCGATCCAAGAGACGGAAGAAGCGATGCTGCCGTTTACGAGACTGTCAGCACAGATGATGGTGTGTTCGGATGCATCGGGCTAGCCGCCTGTGACGACTACTGCCCGAAAGATCTTCCAATCGTCACCCAAATGGCGTACCTCAGACGTAAGTCAGCATCGGTCGCCTGGAAGGGTAGCTAGGCACACTGACGAAAAATTAACCTTCGTTTCAACGGGTTTTAACCATGATCCCCGACTATGCGATCAACAGCTCACACTACTTCGTGGAGAAACGATCGTGAAACGAATCTGGCATAAGGTCATGGATCAGATTTCAGAAATTCTCGAGTCTGGTGTTCTAATAACAGATGATTTCGAGAACAGCATTCTGATGGACGAACTTAGACGTCATCCCGATGAGTCAAATGAATCTGTAAAACATTCGTCGGTTGCTGTAGAACCTGCCAAAAAGAAAACCCCAGCCAAGTGAAAACTCCAACTGGGGCTTAGTTTGCGAAAAGTGGTCGAGGAGCCGGGATTTGAACAAACGACCTCTTCGCTCAGAATGCCCCAGCTACACTTCCATCGTCCAAAGCTGCTAATTCAGTGTTGCCTCGACACTGAGTGACACATTTCCGGTCATCATTTGCGAGATCGGGCAACCGTCTTTTGCTGCCTCAGCGGCCGACTGAAAACCAGCGGCGTCAAGACCGGGCACATTCCCCGATACTTTGAGTGCGCTGGACGTGACCTTCCATCCACCGTCGACATTGACGAAAGTGACCGTTGCATCAACCTCAAGTTTCGTGGGAGGTGTGCCACCGCCGCTCAGACCCGCCGAGAGTGCCATCGAGAAGCAACTAGCATGTGCCGCCGCCACCAGTTCTTCAGGACTCGTCGAACCGCCGGGTTCCTCAGTACGTGCCTTCCACGACACCGAAAGGTCGTTGAATGTCCCCGAGGTACTCGCGCTGACTACGCCGTTCCCTTCCATCAGATCTCCGGTCCAAACTGCGTGTGCTGATCGAGTTGCTGCCATGCTTCACCTTCCCTGTAACGAATCCAATTGCCCAAATTTTTGATCGGCCTGTACTAGAGTGACACCGACCGAATAACCGATGTGCCAATCTCACTTCAAGATTATTGCGAGTCCTTTATAGTCATTGAGGTTTTACACCTCAACACGTTGTTTATTGCGTACTTTGTCGATAATCGCTGAATCATGCACAGTTCAATCATTCTCATCAGGCGAAAACTCTGGTGTGATCTTGATTCGTCTGACCTGGTTACGAAACATCGACTGAACCTCGAAAGTCAATCCATTCCACGTGAACGAATCTCCGACGGTTGGCATGCGATCAAGACGGGTCATCACAAAGCCGCTCAAAGTGTTGTAGCGACCAGTTTCGCCGGAAGGCACCCTGACCGGCGCTTCCAGTAAATCACTTAGCTGCTCAATTCCTACCCGTCCGTCAGCTATCCACGAATCCCCTTCTCGGATTGGCTTTCGTATGTCTTCACCGACGATTTCGTCCAGAATGTCGTCGATGGTCACAAGACCTTCAACCGCGCCATTCTCATCGATCACCATCCCAACGTTGTTGTCGACCTCAAGAAATCGGTTGAGCACCTCTGATCCGGTGACGGTCTCCAGGATAAAAAGTGCTGGTCTGGCTACGTCTCTAAAGTCCGCATCGTTGTCGTGGAGCATCCAATCGAGAAGATCTTTTGCAGACGAGACGCCTATCACGTTTTCTAATCCCCCGTCGCAAACAGGGAATTGCGAATGCTTTGCCTGACGGATTTTCTTCTTCACTTCGTCAGGTGTAGCGTTCACGTCGAGCCAGACAATTTCGCTTCTTCGCGTCATGAATGCGCCAACTGTTCTGTCGTGCAAACGGAATACACCCGAGACCATCCTTTGCTCACCGGATTCGATTGAGCCGGCCTGAAGACCTTGTCGCATCAGCGCGTTTATTTCATCTTCTGTCACAGGTTGGTCAACGGCTGTACGCATGTTTATAAGTCTCAAAACAGCGTCTGTAGACCAACTGAGCAGGGCGACGATTGGAGTCGCCAGATTGGAAAGGAGTCGCATTGTCGGGGCAACTGAGGATGCAACCCTTTCTGGGGATCTAAGGCCGAGTCTTTTTGGAACTAGCTCACCAAAAATCACCGTGAGAAAAGCAATGCCTATCACAACTACGGCGAAAGCAAGTGCTTCGCTGAATCTCTCAATAGCCGGTACACGGGCAAAAGAGTCTGCCAGGCGACCAGCTAGCGTCGCTCCACCGAATGCACCTGCGATGATTCCGACGAGAGTAATGCCTATTTGGATCGTGGAAAGAAAACGATTTGGATCGTTGGCTAGCGACAGAGCGGTTGAGGCTCCTGATTGTCCCTGGCTGACTAGATTTTGCAGCCGCTCCTTTCGAGCAGCGACGATTGCGATCTCAGCCATTGCGAACATCCCGTTCGTCAGGATCAGGGCCAGGATTATCAGGATTTCAACGAATGGGGCCGACATCATGTTCCTCAATCGATCGCTGTGTTCGTAGTGCTTCTTTCGCCACCAGGCTTAGAACAAATCGGTTAACTGTTCTGTTCGTTCCGAGCGTTCCAGAATGCTTCGAGGACACCCTAAATCTGCTGTCAAAAAGCCCAAGTTGGAAAAATTCCAACTGGGGCTTAGTTCGCGGTAAATGGTCGGGGAGCCGGGATTTGAACCCGGGACCTCTTCGTCCCGAACGAAGCGCGCTACCGAGCTGCGCCACTCCCCGATTTTCGAGCTAAACGATTATAGACGCCGGTAACAGTCGCCCTTCGACAAGCTCAGGATGACGGATGGATAAATCTGTCACAAACGCTGTCTAGGTCCCTCCGCTCAGGTAGGGACGCGTCATGCATCTTCCTGTGATGCCTGATTGCCCTAGACCGGTTTTACGATCCAGTCTGCGCCTTCACCTCGAACAACACGACCTGCATTTTCCATCGTGAATTGGGAAGCATTCAGCTCGGATTCAAGAGCTCGGGTCGCCAGGTGAGGAGTAACCACAACGTTGGTCATCGTTGGCAATGGGTTGTCAGGCTCGATCGGCTCAATTTCGGTGACGTCGAGACCGGCAGCGAAAATTTCACCTGACTCCAGTGCCCGTATCAATGCGTTCTCGTCGACAACTGGTCCTCGACAGGTGTTGATGAGAATGGCGGTTGATTTCATCAATCCAAACTCACGGTCGGAAATCATGTGAGTAGTGACTCGGTCAAGCGGAACGTGAAGTGTGATGATGTCGGACGTTGAGAGAAGCTCGTCGAGATCGACCTTCTTTGCGCCGGTTGCAGCGACGTAATCATCGTCGTGCTCAACTACATCGTGGTAAACCAGTTCACATTCCCAACCAGCAAGACGCTTTGCGACGCGTGATCCGATTCTGCCTAGGCCAATGATTCCGACCCGCTTGCCAACGAGAGTGTGGAACTCAGTTCGGTCACCTTCAACTCCCGCCATCCAAGTGTTGTTTTTCACACTCTCAATTTGAACGTCAAGCTTGCGGTTTACCGAGAACATGAGACCAATGGCGTGCTCGGCAACTGCGACAGCGTTTGCACCACCGTTGTTCGCAACATCAACTCCCATTTCTGCGAGTCCAGCCTTGTCGATCCAGTCGGTTCCTGCACTGAAGGTTTGAACCAGCTTGAGAGTTGAAATCTTGCCAGCAAGTTCAGTTAGCTGATCGTATTTACCCTGCGGGAGAATGACTGCTGCGCCTTGCGCCTGCTCAACAACTTCGTCGAACGATAGGTCGCTGTTCACGAAACGAAGGTCGATACCACCGACCTTGTCAGCAGCCTCCTGGGTCTCTCTCATTCGGATTTCTGATCCCTCGTTCTGGGGACCGAGGATTACAACGATGTTCGACATTTCTACAACTTTTCCGTCGTGCTGCGATTCGGCCGATAAATTTATCCGCCGTGAGGGCTGCCGTCTTGGTCTGAATTAGTGATGAAAACTGGGCGAATTTACACCCGACGGCGGATTATACTTGCAAGGTTGGTTTGAAAATCAACTGAATATTTCACATCTGTCGCTTCGAGATCGACCGTTCAATTTGCGGTCCCTCTCGAACAATTCAAAATCAAGTTGAAACAAGCATCTTGAACTCAGTAACAGTAAGAGCACCAGCAACAACCGCCAATATGGGACCAGGCTTCGACAGCATTGGCATGGCGTTAGACCTTTGGAACGACCTGACAGTTACCAAAGGCGAGTTCAGCGTGTCCACTACCGGAGAAGGTGCTGATCTGCTTCCGCAGGACACCCGTAACCTGGTTGTCACCGGTCTTGAAGCTGTCTACAACTACATCGACGAACCTGTACCGCAGTTGCAGTACACGTGTGTGAACAGAATTCCATACGCCCGCGGACTCGGAAGCAGTTCCACGGCAATAGTGAGCGGTCTAGTTGCAGGTTCGGCAATATCCGGCGCGAATTTGAGCCTGGAAGAACTAACCGTTCTCGCTGCTGACATCGAAGGTCACCCGGACAACGTCGCACCGGCGCTTTACGGTGGTTGTACGGTCGGTGTTAGAAACGGCGATGACAAATGGATCGTCGACCAGGTTGTATTCCCTGAGGGGCTTTACGCGGTTCTCTACGTACCGGAAATGCAAACCAATACCCACGAATCACGAGCCGTGTTGCAAGACCAGATTTCTCGATCTGATGCCGTATTCAACATTGGCCGCGCTGCGCTGCTTGTGAACGCACTTTCATCCGGGCGCCTCGAAAACCTGAAGTACGCAACTCAAGACAAGCTGCATCAGCCGCAGCGAACGCAGTCGTTCAAGGCAATGCCACATTTGATCAACGCTGCCCTCAAAGGTGGAGCACACGGTGCATTCCTTTCAGGAGCCGGTCCTTCGGTCATGGCGCTTTCGACAGGTCGTGAAGTAACTATTAGCTACGAAATGGCAGAGACAGCTCGCACGTTCGGTGTCCTGGGTAAACCGATGATCATGCCCATTTCAGCCGAAGGTGCGTCTGTGGTGGATCAATCGTGACTGCCGAATCACAACACCGCCCAATAGTCGTCCAGAAGTACGGTGGCAGTTCTCTTGCCGACGCTGAACTCATTCACAATGTCGCGTCGCGGATTAGCGCTCGAAAAGACGCAGGAGTCGACGTAATTGCTGTCGTTTCAGCAATGGGCGACTCTACTGATGAACTGATCGCCTTATCCGAAGCCGTGACCGGCGGAAAAACACCCGACGCCCGTGAGATGGACACCCTCCTATCCACAGGCGAGTTGGTGAGCTCAACACTCATGGCAATGGCGTTGAAGTCTCGCGGCTACGACGCAATTAGTTTGAGCGGTGTTCAGGCAGGAATAAAAACCGACCTGGTGCATGGCTCAGCTCGAATTGCTGATATCAACGCTGATCGATTGCATCGAGAGCTTGATGCGGGGCGCATCGTGATAGTCGCTGGCTTCCAAGGACTCGCAGAATCGGGTGACATCACTACTCTGGGACGTGGCGGCTCTGACACAACTGCAGTCGCGCTTGCAATTGCAGCAGGCGCAGAGCGATGCGAGATTTACACGGATGTCGAGGGAATTTACACAACCGATCCACGACTCACCCCGAAAGCCCGAAAACTCGCTGAGATCGGATTCCAGGAAATGCTGGAAATGGCAGTTCTCGGCGCAAAAATGAACCCTCGATCAATTGAACTTGGTGCTGTCTACGACATGCCGGTGTATGTCGCATCTTCGACTTCTGACGCACCGGGAACACTTATCCACGGAGGAGAACCCACAATGGAAGTCCGAAAGGCAGTGACCGGAATTGCTGTCGACCGCAACGTTGGAAAAATCACCGTCCGAGGCGTCATCGACCGTCCCGGAGTTGCAGCCGGACTTCTTGAGCCTCTCGCATATGCAGGTGTGAGCGTTGACGTAATCGTGCAGAACGCCAGCGCTGACGGCACGACCGACTTTACGTTCACAGTCGCGCAGGCAAGTGTTGAGCAAGCAGCGGAAATCATTCGGTCACAATCCGACGTTGAATTCAGCGAAGTCGTAACTGGAACAAACCTTGCAAAGGTGAGTATTGTCGGGACCGGGATGGAGAACGCCCCCGGTTACGCTGCCAGGATGTTCTCGACCTTGTCGAGCGTCGGTGTGAATATCGACATGATCACGACATCAGAAATTCGAATCACGACGATTATCGAGAAAGATCAGCTTCAAACGGCAGTCCAGGCATTGCACGATGCTTTCGAACTCGAGAAGACGGAGTAAACTTCTTACTTCTATGGGGATCTGACCCCGAATAAACGACCACGAAGTATCCATTGGAAAATCCGTACCTAAGCGTCGTAATTCCTGCTTTCAACGAGCAAGTACGAATCGCGTCGACGGTTAACTCGCTGGTCGAGTTTCTGAGCGGTTGGCTCCCCGCAGAACGCCAATGGGAGTTACTTGTGATCGATGACGGTTCAAGTGACGATACTGCCAGCATTGTTAGCGGGATTAGTCAGAACGAACCACGTGTACGGGTGATCAACTCTGAGCACGGTGGCAAAGGATCTGCCGTACGTAGAGGGATGAGCGAAGCCAACGGTGATTGGCGATTCATTTGCGATGCCGATCTGTCGATGCCTGCCGAACACCTGGGCAGGTTCTTCGCTGGTGAAGACTCCTCTCCTAGGTATGACATTTCTATTGCCTCGAGAGAAGCACCTGGCGCCGTCAGGTACAACGAACCACGCAGCCGACACGTAAAAGGACGCCTTTTCAACTATGCCGTCAAAGTTCTGGCGTTGCGAGGTATCGAGGACACTCAGTGCGGGTTCAAGTTGTTCTCGAAAGATGCCGCCGAAAAGTTATTTCCGAAACAATCACTCGAAGGCTGGGCGTTCGATGTTGAGTTGCTCGTGATGGCGAAGAATGCCCGCTACTCCATCGGTGAGATTCCGATTGATTGGTACTACGGCGAAGGTTCGAAGATGACCTTGACTAAGGGTGTTCTTGCAGTATTAGATGTCGTAAAGGTCGGCCTAAATAACGTGCTCGGTAAGTACCGATTGGAGCGAGACTAGCCCGATGTTCACCAACCCTGGTACCGCGCAAATTCGAGAAATTCTTGGCGCCGCGAAGAAAGTTGCGGTGGTCGGCATTTCAAATCGAGACGACCGTGCAAGCCGGTATGTATCCGAATACTTGCAGCGAGAAGGGTACGAGATATTTCCAGTCAACCCTGACATTTCAGAATGGCAGGGAATACCAACGTTCAAGAGTGTGTCGGAAATCCCTGAGCCGGTAGACGTAGTTGATGTTTTCAGGCGTTCAATCGCTACAGTCGACGTGGCAAAAGACGTTGCCGGAACTGGAGCAAAGGTCCTGTGGCTGCAACAGGGGATTTACAACGAAGAAACTGCCCAGATTGCTCAGGATGCAGGAATGACCGTTGTGATGGACAAGTGCATTATGGTTGAGCACAAAGGTATGAAGCTCGGTCTATAGATATGACTTCAGAATCCGACAACCTGACCGAATCTCCGTTTAAGGTCGCGATCGTAATTCCCACGTACAACGAGGCGGAAACACTTCCGGCTCTAGTGGAGAAAATCCGTTCGTTGGAAATCGATGGGTTGGGTTTTGTAATCGTTGATGACGGCTCACCAGATGGTACTGGTGGCATCGCCGATGGCCTAGCTGACGAATTTCCTAGTGTTTTCATCGTTCTGCACCGAGAAGGGAAACTGGGGCTCGGTACTGCGTATATGGCAGGGTTCCAAACTGCCCTTGATGCTGGTGCAGAGAAGATTATCGAGATGGACGCTGACCACTCACATCCGCCCGAAGAACTGCCAGCGATCGTAGAAAAGCTCAACTCCTCGGACGTAGTCGTGTCTTCTCGTTACACCAAAGGTGGAGGCGTAGATCCTAATTGGAGTTGGGGGCGCAAGCAGATCAGCTACTGGGGCAATGTGGGTATCCGGCTGATTCTAGGCTTAAAGGTCAAGGATGCAACTGCAGGCTTCAAGGGATTCCGTCGATCTGCCCTCGAAGCGATTGGGATTGACCGGCTGAAACTATCAGGGTTCGGATTTCAGGCAGAAGTTGCCTACCGGTGTCAGCAAGCGAAGTTGAAGACTACTGAACATCCGTACGTGTTCATGGAGCGCACCGCGGGTAAATCGAAGATGTCCTTCGCAATCGTCGTCGAAGCATTCTTCAGCCTTTCCTGGCTGCGCATTCGAGGCTAACGGTGCGAGTCGAAGGACGAGACTACCGTGCTGTCTGGTGGTCGAATGATTCGATCAACTACGTCGACCAGCGACTCATTCCCTACAAGTTTGAAATCGCTACCGCTTCGAATCTAGAAGAGGTCGAAGATGCCATCATTTCCATGGGAGTCAGAGGCGCCCCGACGATTGGCGTTATGGCGGCGTATGGACTGGCTATGGCGATCAGGGCCGGAGTAGATGCTCAAGTCGCTTACGACCGTCTACTGGCGACTCGCCCAACTGCTGTGAACCTCAAGGTTGGGTTAGACCGGATAATCTCGTCAAACGACGACCCTCTCAAATCTGCCAAAGATTTCGATGACAGCGAAGTCGACGCAGCAGAGCGCATCGGTGAACACGGTAACTCGGTGGTCGAGACGAATGCGAGTATTCTTACCCACTGCAACACAGGTTGGCTTGCTGCTCAGGACTGGGGCACCGCTGCAGCCGTCATCTTCAAATCCCAGCGAGCTGGAAAGAATCCATTTGTGTACGTGAGTGAAACACGTCCTCGTCTCCAGGGCTCGCGTCTAACCGCTTGGGAGATGGCGAATGAATCGGTTGATCACGCGGTTATTGCCGATGGAGCTTCAGCGCAGCTGATGCGCCAGGGCAAAGTCGACATGGTGGTGGTTGGAGCGGATCGCATAGCGGCAAATGGCGACACTGCCAACAAAATTGGGACTTATGCTCACGCCGTTGCCGCAAAAGCACATGGAGTCGATTTCTACATCGCTGCTCCGGTTTCGACGATCGACGTGACCACACCTTCTGGAGATCAGATCGAAATTGAAGATCGTGATCCAGATGAAGTGCTCTCGATTCGAGGCATCGCCCAGACTGGGCAGATCGAAACCGTGCGGATCGCTTCGGATCGGTCAACGGCAATCAATCCTGCTTTCGACGTCACACCAGCAGATCTCATTACCGGGATTATCACGGACCAGGGAATAATCGACCCCACAACCGAAGCAATAGCTTCCCTTTTCTGAGTCACTCTGGTCCTACCCTGGTTACCTGGCCTCCGGTCGGTACTTACCTTCCCTGCAAACCAAAATCACAAGTTCAGCACACCGAAAACCTACGTGTTAACTCACAGCAAAAGTCTGTGTACGCACGAGGTGACCGCACTTTTTCTCGATGTATCACGTCTATAGCGAAAAAGTTGAGCGCTACATACGGGCATAAAGAACCCAATTCGAGACGAAGTAGAAATGGTTACACAGCGACAGATATACACCTCCGCAAAATCCTTCAAAGCGATTGAATCAGAGGCCATTGATCATGCCCTTGAAGGACGATGGGATGAAGCTGTTTCCAGCAATCTAGCTGGTCTGGGAATCAACACTAATGACGTTGGTTGCCATAACCGACTTGCTAAGGCTTACATTGAACTCAGCAGGTATACCGAGGCTCGCAAGCATCTCAAGTACGCGCTGTCAGTTGATCCGATCAACCGGGTAGCCAAACGCCAACTAGAGCGCCTTTCAAACTTGGACAGCAACGGCGTCACACGTCGCACATCCGGTGGTGGCGCGACCAACTCAGCTTTGTTTATCTCTGACCCTGCAGTTGCGACGGTGAGCGAACTCAAGAAAGTCGCCGAGCCGGATGTTTTGGCTTCGGTTTCGCCTGGCGACAAGCTCAAGATGAGCATCGACCGGGTAATCACGCTAAGCACTAAAGTAGGTGACTACGTCGGCACCATGGAAGTCAGACTCGCTACTCGACTTTCAAATCTCATCGCTACGGGCAACAAATACGAAGTGCTGGCGGCAAAACTTTCTGACTCAGAAGTAATCGTGGTTGTTCGAGAAACTAAGCGTTCCGCTGACAACGAGCGGACCGCATCTTTCCCGTCTTATCTCCAGAAGAAGATTGGTGACTTCGATATTGATGATCCAATGGACATCAACGACGAAGTTCGCATGGAAGACGACATGGACGAAATGCTGCCTGAGCCAGGCGAAGGCGACGCCATGAAGTCGATCCTACGCGGTGACTTCGGCAACTCAGGGCAGGACGCAAGCCTGAATTTCTAGGCGTATCCGTTTCGTTCAAGGACCGTTCGAACCGCTGTAACGAAACGGTCGACATCTTCAGTGGTGTGCTGCGTCGATACGTTGCCGGCACACCTGTTGGACATCACAAATCCCTCGTTCAACAACCCGATAAACATGATGTTGAGCAAGTTTTTATCGTTCGTCGCAAACGTGCGGTAGTCGATAACTTCCTCTGACGTGAACTGAAGTGCGAACAGTGAAGCTACCCCCGTAACTCCCATAGGCACTTCGAGTTCTGCGAACAAAGATCGCAACTGATCCCGAAGATAGTCTCCAAGAGAATCGAGGTACTCGTACTTATCTGGAGTCAGAGATTCGAGCGTCGCAACACCTGCAGCAGCAGTCATTGGATTACCGTTGAACGTGCCTGCGTGCTGAACCTTTGCACCGCCGTTCGATGGATCCCATAGCTCCATGATGTCATCTCTGCCGCCGAATGCTCCAACGGGCATGCCACCGCCGATTACCTTACCGAAGCAGGTCAGATCGGGATTGATGTTGTAGTAATCCTGGGCTCCACCGTAGGCGATTCGGAACGCGATAACTTCGTCGAAAATCAAGAGGATTCCGAGTTCGTCTGTCACTCGTCTCAAGCCCTCGAGGAATTCAGGTTTGGCAGGAACCATTCCGCACTGACCGTTGACTGGCTCAACAATCACCGCAGCCAGTTCATCTGCGTGTTCACGGATGATGCGCTCTGCGACTTCAATGTTGTTGAACGGCGCGATGTAAATATCATCTACGGCAGCTTCAGAAATTCCAGGAAAGGCTGCAACTGATTCAGGAGAATCTGCTTCGCCTGCCTTGTCCAGAGGTGGCACGACGCTGATTTGGATCGCGTCATGATTGCCGTGGTAGGCACCCTCGCACTTCACCAACTTCTGCTTCCCGGTGAAAGCCCTTGCTGCGCGAATTGCGTTCAAGGTCGCTTCGGTACCGGTGTTCACGAACCTGACCTTGTCGAGCGAAGGAACTCGCTCTGTCATCAACTCTGCCCAGCGTACGACCGGAGGGGTTGGTGCGGGGAATGAAAAGCCGTGTTCGACCTGTTCTCGAACTGCCTCGACCACTTCTGCAGGTCGGTGACCGAGGATCAAAGTGGTCATGTTGTTGACGAAATCAGTACGTTCATTTCCATCAACATCTGTGAGAGTCGTGCCGTTGCCGTCGGTCATGTAGAGCGGGAACGGATCCCAAAAGATCGAGTTTCGACTGTCCCCACCCGGCATGTGCTGGGTTGCCTTTTCATGGAGCTCTTCCGATTTTGGGTTGGCAGCTACATAACTGGCTATTTCGCGTTCGAGTGGGGTTGTCATTTCAATAGGTCTCGGTCTATTCAGTTCAATTCAGCAGCGAGCGAAGTTAGTGCGACTCCTGCTGTGGCGCGTAAAGATATCGCAGAAATATCGGTAATTTTCGTTACTGAGGGATTAATCTCGACGATTGTTGCTCCGGCAGCTTCGGCAATCCAGATCAAACCGCTCGCCGGTCGCACCGTGGCCGAGGTTCCAATGGCGAGCACGCAATCAGCTTTTTTTATCTCACCTTTTGCTGCATCCATCACATCGGGCGGGATCGGTTCTCCGAACATTACCGTGTCGAATTTGACCACCCCGCCGCAGTGTTCACACGGATCGGGGATGAACAAAGGCACGAAATCGCCAAGCGAAACCCGATCGTTGCACTCGATGCACCTCAGTTTCTGCCGATTGCCGTGTATCTCAATTAGATTCTCGATACCAACTTTTTCATCGAGCCCGTCAATGTTTTGAGTGATAACCGCATCGATATCACCACCGTTTGCAAGCTCAGCCAGCGCGTAGTGACCGGAGTGCGGTTCAGCCTTGTTCAGTGCGTGACGCAACTCGTTGATATGTCCGTCGATTTCTTCGTTGACACGTTTAGACCACCACTTGGTCGGGTCCTTTTTGAACTGCGCGTACCCGTCCATTGGCGGAGTGCCGTGCTTGGTCCATAGACCTCCGGTTCCTCGGAAAGGTGGAATTCCGCTTTCGACCGACATACCGGCACCAGTCATTGCCACGACGTGTTCAGATGACCGAATTTGATCTGCAATTTCGGCAAGCTGAGCTTGCTGCGTGCTGTTGAGCTGTGGTGCGACTTTATGCATCTGAACCGACCGACTCTTCGCTCGTTACAACACCGTTCGTCACTTTGAACACGATTGCCTGTTTGAGGTATTCCTCCGGGACGATTCCGGGCTCTGTTGCAGTTAGTAGAACCTGCTGATGTTTGGTGGCTGATTCGAGGACTAGCTCTCGTCTCCTGGGATCTAACTCAGAAAGAATGTCATCAAGAGCAAGCACAGGCGAGCGACCTGTGACTTCGCGGACGAATACTGCTTCGGCGAGTTTCAACGACAGTGCGATAGTTCTCGACTGACCGCGAGATGCGTAGCTTTGCGCAGGTTTGCCATTCAAAAAGATTTCTAGATCGTCACGGTGCGGACCAATAACCGTGATTCCCTGCGCAATCTCTCGTCTGCGCAACGCAGGTAGTGACTTCGCCATCTCACGTTCGATCATGTCTGCGTTCATTTCCGTGACATCTGGTGCATGATCCGACGACACAGATATCCGAGGTTTGTACCTGAGCGAAAGTTCATCACCATCCGTAAGTTCGCTGTGCGCCGGGACAGCGTGATCGTTGAGCCCGTCAACTGAACGTCTGCGAGCATCAATTACGCGGGAACCTTCGTAGGCAAGCCGTTCATCCCAGAAGGTGAGTTCGTCTTCCTCTGACACTCCTTCTCGCACACGTCGGAGCAGTTGGTTGCGCTGTGACACAACCTGGGAGTAGCGAGAAAGGGATTTGAGGTACGTCGGATCGGACTGCGAGATGAGAATGTCCAGGTATCGACGGCGGTTGCCAGGCGAGCCGTGAATAATTTCGAGATCGTCGGCTTCGAAGAACACGATATTCATGTTTCCGACGAAGTCGATTGCAGAGCGCTTTATGCCATTAACCCGCAGGCCTTTTCGGAAGCCTTTTGATCCCCCGGTTTCTGCGATGCCTGTGACGTCGACGTCGATTTGAGCTTGAACCGTCGAGTCATCCTCGCGACCGACACCGAGTATTTGCATGTGTCCACCGGAGTCGGACAGACCCCAGTTCACGAGTTCACGCTCGTTCGATGATCGAGGAGATTTCGCTATGGCAAGCATGTACACAGCTTCGAGCAAGTTGCTCTTGCCGTGACCGTTTTGACCGTAGAACAGCGTTAGACCGGGACGCAGTTCGAGCGATGTTTCCGTATGGTTACGGAATCCAGTTAGTGAGAGTCTCGAAAGGTAAATCGGTTGACCTACTACTCGTAAAAGCTGCCAGTGCAACTATGCTGACGCGGCTTTTTGACAGTTCAGATGGCAGGAGATTTTAGCAGTCAGTAGCGTCGAAACCGGTCGATATGGCATCAAATATTCGTGCGCGGGTAAATGTGAGATCAATTGGAGTTGAACGGGTAGATGCACAAGGTTGTCGCGTTGGTGATAACGGCACTTCTTCTTTCGTACCTGGGGTGGCTCGCATTCCGAGGAACTCCACCTGGCTTCCGAACGATTGTAGTGTTGGAGAGATCTTCCGAGTCCGGCGAACTCCCAACCGAACTCGAAATTGTGACGCTGCTCGGGTTTGACGCAATTCCTTCGATTGAAGATCCACGGTTCGTCGATGCTCTTCATGCAGATGAGACTTACGACCCGGAGGAGCTCGTGCTTGGTGTTGAGATTGATGGTGACGCGCGTGCTTATTCAGTCCCAGTGTTGAGTCGGCACGAGATCGTGAACGATGTTGTAGGTGGTAAGCCCATCGCAGTTACCTGGTGACCTCTTTGCTTTACTGGAATTGGATATTCCAGAGAGATCGATGGTCAGGTGGTCGAGTTCGGAGTTTCGGGCAAACTCATCATGAACGCGCTCGTTATGTATGACCGCGCAACGGAATCCTTGTGGTCGCAATTCCTGTCTCGCTCCGTCGATGGTGAGTTTGCGGGAACAGAGCTTGAAATCGTCCCTCTCACTCTTACAACGTGGGAGGCATGGAAATCGGCGTATCCCGAGACGATCGCAATGCGTAAAACTCGTCGGACTACAGATCCATACGTTGGTTATTACGCCGGACGGTCAGTTGGTGTGATCGGAGAAACCAACGTAGATATTCGTCTACCAACCAAAGAACTCGTCCTCGGGATTGGATTCGACGATGCACCTCTCGCGTTTCCACACTCTGTCCTCAGATCCGAAGAACTGCTGAATCTGCAGCACGCCGGAAGCCCAACGTTGGTTTACTTCGATCCAGCAACGGATACAGCTATTGCTTACAAAGCAGAAGTTGGTGATGTGTCGCTGGAGTTTGAGCTGGTTGAGGCGAACGGACGGATCATGATGAGTGATACACAAACCGGTTCTTTATGGGTTCCATTTACCGGGCAAGCAATTTCGGGTGAGTTGGCTGGGGCGTCGCTCGATCGAACTCACTCTGTAAATGCCTTCTGGTTTTCGTGGAGCGATTTCTATCCGAACACCGAAATATGGTCTTCCTGAGAAGTTATCTCGGGACATCGAAATCGCGATGACGGGCGTAAAATGGAATACCTGAAACAAGCTCGCTCGCGGTGGCAACATTGGATATCAAATCACTCATACGGGATGTACCTGATTACCCAACTGATGGGATCCTGTTCAAAGACCTGACTCCAGTAATGGCCGACCCTTCAGCAATGAAGCACATTACTTCGGCAATGGCTGATCACCTGGCTTCCAAAGATACGCAGGCGGTAGCGGCAATTGATGCCAGGGGTTTTATTTTTGGAGCTCCGGTTGCTGCTGAACTCGATGTTCCATTCGTGCCTCTCCGAAAGGAAGGAAAACTGCCACCTCCGGTAGTCGGCACGGATTACGAACTTGAGTACGGGACTGCTCGACTCGAAGCCAGTGCTAATTCTCTGACTTCTGGGTTGAACGTAGCTGTTTTGGACGATCTACTTGCGACGGGCGGGACGGCAGCTGCTGGCGCGAAGCTGCTCGAATCCCAAGGCGCCAACGTTGTAACGATGGCATTCCTGGTGGAACTGACGTTCCTCGACGGACGATCTGTGCTCCCGAACGGTGTCGATGTTTATTCAATGGTGCAGTACTAGATCGTGGGCATCGCAGAGCCTTTTGGCGTCACGCTTGATCTGTGGCAAACATTGATCTTTGAAGCCGATGGAAGCGCGAATTCGGGAGTTCGTCGAGATCTGCGAACCGAGCGTACGGTCAAAGGACTTGCAGAGCACGGAATTGACGTCGATCGAGAAGCGGTCAAGACCCAGTTCACCAAACTGTCGGTCGAAATCACCTCGGGTCACGACGACGGTGTAGACAGGCATTTTGAGAAATGGATTCGACTCCTTATTGGTCGGTTAGTTCCAGGAGCGGAAGAAAAGATCGGTCTGGAAGCGATCGACGCAATAGGTGTGGAAATTGATCGGACATTCGTGGTTTCACCGCCGCATTTTCTCGATGGAACACATGAGGTATTGCGACAGTTGCGAGATCGAGGAGCGAAGGTCGGCCTAATTTCGAATACCGGATTGACCAGTCAGGACATGTACCGAGAGTGGTTCGAGGTCACCGGAGTTCTCGATCTGTTCGACACCACCACATTCTCGAACGAGCAGGCAGTATCCAAGCCCAACCCGGCGATTTTTGAAGCGTGCATAGACGGACTGGGTACGAAATCAGCGAACACCTTGCACGTTGGCGACAACATGCACACTGATGTTGCTGGCGCAGCCAGGTTAGGGATGTCGACAGTATGGGTCGAAGGCGGGACCAACTCACCGGTCCAGACTGACGTATCGCCGGACTACTCAGTAGCCTCCATCTTGGAACTTCCCGAGATTCTCGATCGATGGCTGAAAGACAGCAGCGACTAGCTGTAACGCCGTCTAAGGAGTCTGGTGATTCCGAAGATCAGTGCGAAATCCACGATCGTCAGCGCACCGATGAACAGTGTCGCCTCGAAGAAGAACTGCTGCGGGAACATGATCACCAGGTAGTCGGTGCGCGGGTCTAACAGCCAAAGGTCGTTGGCAAAACTAAGGAAGTGGAACTGGGTGAATACCCATCCGAAGTTAATTAGCGACGCGATTCCAAAGACCAGCAAAAACGCACCTGTCCCGATTGCTGACCACCTGAGTGATCTTGCAAGCAAATCTGGGAATTCTTTCCTTAGTAGAAGTGCCCCTGCGACAGCCAATACAAGAATCGATAGTCCAGACCACACGACGATCGAGAAAACACCTTTCATTAGTGCTTTGACGTCGATCATGTGAAGGATTTCGCGCTCGTTGTACAGCGAAACCTCGGTGTTGCCAAAATTCACCCGCAAGTCGAGACGTTCGGAATCATCCCGGAAATATTCCTTTATCTGGTTAGCACCACGATTTAACTCGCTGGCGGGCAGACCAGTGCGATTTTCAATGTCGTTTCGCCACCACCCGTAGCTGTAGAGCCATTCGCTGTGGGTGATGTAGGTGACGTTGAAGAGGATCAGGAAAAGTGGGAGCAGGATGGCGAACAAAACACCGCCGCCGATTAAAAATCTTTTCGACGTTGATGAGGAACCCGGGGAATTTGGTGACCTTGAAATTGCCATGGCTCGTTAGGATACGTGCCATTGAATAGTTAGGCTCGGTGTGAAAAGGCTCAACATCGGAGGGTTAAGTGGATAACAATCCCGTAAAAATGACTGAATCGGCGAAATTAGCCGGAGAGGCGTTTGCTGAGCTCGTTGCGACGATTGAGACGTTACGTGACCCCGGAGGCTGCCCCTGGGACGCCGAACAAACCCATGAATCCCTTCGTCCGAATCTCCTCGAGGAAACATACGAGGCGTTAGAGGCGATTGAATCCGGTGACCCGTCCGGTATCGAAGAAGAGCTAGGCGACATTGCCACCCAAATTGTCTTCCATGCCGACATAGCTCGAAGAGTTGATGGATTTACCTCAGCGACGTTGATGAATGCTGTGCGCGAAAAACTGATCCGGCGCCACCCTCATGTTTTCGGAGATGAGGACTCAGCGGAATCCTCAGGGGATGTTGTGGATCGATGGGAAGCCTTGAAGCGCGCGGAGTCAGGTGGCAATAGATCAATAGTTTCGTCGCTCCCTTCAGCTATGCCAGCGCTGGCTTACTCATCGTCTGTGCAAAAGCGTGTGATGCGTGCTGGACTTCCGTGGCCCGAAAAACACGCGATTCCTCAAATGTTCGGTACGGATCTTGAAGAGTCGGACGAAGAAAAGGAAATTCGGGCAGGCGAGCTGCTCATGGCTATGGTTCGACAAGTCCAGGCTGTTGGGGTTGATGCGGAAACTGCGCTTCGCAAAGCGACGCTCGGGCTTCGTGATCACGTTTTACGGGCGGAAGAACTAGCAGGCGATACTGCACTGGCAGATCTAAAGCCAGACGAACGCACCCGAGTCTGGGATCAGACGGAATTAGCTTCTACCGACGAATAACCACGCTGGTGCCGGACTGCGTTGTTACTTTCCCGATTACTGAACTATGAAGTGAACTATTAGTAACTAATTGCTTGATTAATGCATTCGAACGTTCTTCAGGGACTGAGATGAGTAGTCCTCCAGAAGTCTGAGCGTCGGCGAGCAACGAGAACTCAACGTCCGTGATTCCATCATCGACATTCACAGACGACTTGACCGCTTCTGTATTTCTCGCCGTTCCACCTGAGATGTAGCCATCTTCTGCGAGTTGTTTTGCTCCAGGCAGTAGCGGGATCGAGTCCACATTGATTTCCGCTGTGGTCCCGCTTGCTTTCATCATTTGAGACAAGTGACCAAGCAAGCCAAAACCAGTGATATCCGTGGCGGAATTAACACCGACCTCGATCATGGCTTCGGAAGCTCCCTTGTTCAAGGCCGCCATTGATCGGACGGCTTCATCAACTACCTCTGCGGGAACGGTTCCAGCTTTTCCAGCTGTCGTAATTACGCCCGAACCGATTGCCTTGGTGAGTATGAGAACATCGCCAGGTTGAGCGTTTGCGTTGGTGATTTCTTCACCGGGAGTCACGATGCCCGTCACAGCCAAACCATACTTAGGTTCTTTGTCATCGACGGTGTGACCACCAACGATCAGGATCCCGGCTTCCTCTGCTTTTGCCTGTCCTCCTTCGAGAACCTTCGCAATTACATCTGACGGAAGTTCTCGCGGGAATGCAGCGATGTTCAACGCCGTAATAGGACGTCCGCCAACTGCGTAGACGTCACTTAGAGCGTTTGCCACTGCTATTCGACCGTATTCAAACGGGTCGTCGACTATGGGAGCGAAGAAATCTACCGTCAGAACGAGAGCGACGCGATCGTCTAACCGGTAGATCGCGGAATCATCTCCGGTTTCATTTCCGACCAGGACATTGGGGTCCTTCAAGGTCGGTTTTGGCAGCTTGCCCAAGACCTGGGCAAGTTCACTCTGACTGAGCTTGCCAGCTCAACCAGCGCATGATGCCAGTTCAGTTAGGCGAATTGGTTTGTCGCTCATAGCCCTAGAATCGTGTCATATCCTAGTTGCGATGCAAATGGCATGACATTGCGTAAGTGGCATGCCCGTATGCGGATTCTCAGCTAACTGCTTCGCTACGTTTGATGTGCGCACTAACAAATTGATGCCAAACAAATTGACGGTACGAAGCGCACCATCGACAATTGACTCTTCCGAACATTTCCACCGCGACAAAGTCGCGGCGTTTCAATCTATAAGACCTAGAAACTTCGCTCAGATGACCAGTATTCCTGAATCCGATCTACTACCAATCACAGCTGAACTTGGCGATTCAGGGCGACTGAACATCGGCGGATGCGACGTACGTGATCTCGTAGCTGAGTTTGGTAGTCCGCTGTATATCTACGACGAGGCAACGCTCAGGCACATGTGCCGAGATTTTGTAGGCAGCTTCACCAATGAGTACGAACGTTCCCACATCGAATACTCCTCTAAAGCCTTTGCAAACCCGGCAGTGTCAAAAATCGTCGAAGAAGAAGGACTCGAAATGGATGTCGTCACGGGCGGAGAACTCGCCGTGGCGATCGCGGCCAACTTCCCGTCCGAGCGGCTGAATTTCCATGGAAACAACAAAGGGCGAGAAGAACTAACCGAAGCAGTGAAGTACGGGATTGGTCGAATAACGATCGACTCGTTTGCTGAGATAGATCTACTCGATGAAGTCGCGCAGGAGTTGGGGGTGAAGCAGACAGTCATGCTTCGCCTCTCACCGAGCATTGACCCGCACACGCACTTGCTTACTACGACCGGGATCCTCGATTCAAAGTTTGGTTTCTCAATCGAGACCGGAGACGCAGAAAAAGCTGTTGAGCAAGCTATGTCTCGCGAGGGTTTGGATGTGGAAGGCCTGCACTTCCATCTAGGTTCGCCAATATTCGAATTGGAGCCTTATTCGGAAGCTATCGACTATGTACTAGGTTTCGCCGCCCAAATGCGAGACAAGTACGGACTTGAGTTGAAGAGGTTTAGTCCCGGTGGTGGTTTCGCTATTGGGTACGTAAACGATCAGCTACCGCTCGAGATGGCCGACTACGCACGTGAAATTGCTACATCCCTGCGAGAAGGGTGTGACAAGTACGGCTTAGACGAACCAGAGTTGGTTGTTGAGCCGGGCAGGGCCATTGTTGGTCGTTCCGGCGTTGCCGTGTACACGGTGGGCGGAATCAAGACCATCCCGGGGGTCCGGACATACGTCAGCGTCGATGGCGGGATGGGTGACAACATTCGCCCTGCGCTTTACGAATCTGAGTATGCCGTGGTACCTGTGGACAACCCGCTTGCAGATCGAGACGTTACCGTCACGGTTGCCGGAAAATTCTGCGAATCTGGTGATGTACTCGCTCGCGACGTTGATTTACCCGATCCGCAAACTGGCGATTTGCTGGCATTGCCAGCCTCTGGTGCCTACTGCCTGATGATGGCAAGCAACTACAACATGCAGACTCGACCCGCAGTTGTCATGGTCAACGACGGACAAGCCAGGTTGATTAGGCGACGAGAAACATATGCCGACCTACTCGCTTCGAGCATGGGGCTCGACTAGCGAATGGTGACCGATCTAAAAGCTCCTGTTGTTGGATGGCAAACGTTCGGTCACCCCGGCGCGACTAATTTTCTTTCGCGGTCCAGCCAAATTGGACGAACGTCCCACGCGTACCTGATCACCGGTCCAGACAAGGTTGGAAAGACCACCCTGGCATTAGATATCGCCGGGATGGTGAACTCTGAACCGGTTGTCGACATGTTCGGCACTGCCGACAACATCGATTTACAAAGTTCGCACCAGGCTGATCGAATACGACGGGGATTGCACGCTGATGTTCGGTTGATCAATCCCAAAACCGAACTTGATGGCGACAAGAAATCGGACATCGATAGGCGCACGATGATTTCGATCGATCACGTTCAGGATGTGATCGAAAAGTCGTATATAACTCCGTTCGAAGGCAACAAGAACGTATTTATATTCGAAGGTGCCCACCGAATGGTTGAGGCTGGCTTTAACGCCATTCTCAAAACTCTCGAAGAACCTTCCGATGACACGGTGCTCATACTCACGTGCCAGTCGCCCGACCAACTACCCGAAACTATCGTATCGAGGTGTCAACGGATAGAACTGAGACCAGCGACGTCGGAAGTCATCGCCAGTTCTCTGATCGAAAGATACGAAGTTGAACCTGAGTTAGCAGACAAGATCGCTCGACTTTCAGCCGGAAGACCGGGATGGGCAATCGATGCGGTTAATGATTCAACAATCCTCGACGCCCACAACCAGGCTGTACTTCGATTTGCTGAAGTGACAGTAGGGAACGTCGAAGAACGGTTTAGATACGCCCGCCAAACAGGTGGACAGTTCAGGCGAAACCGTGAAGAAGTGCTGCTTGAGATGGATCGCTGGTTAGAGTGGTGGCGAGACGTCGCTATGATCAGTCACGGCGTAGGCGAAAGTGTCGTCAACCTCGAATGGTCGGAGTTGTTAAGGCAAATAGCAAAGCCGCTCAAAAAAACTCAGGTTGCACAGGCTGTGCGCGTCATTCAGGACACGAAGAAAGCACTCGTTGCAAACGCAGCGGCACAACTCACATTTGAGGTAATGATGCTCGATATGCCGTGGGTAGATCCGTCAGGCGTACCAGCGCTCAAATTTGACGACGACGAGTAGCTAGTCGCCCGCCGCCATAACCATTCCGTTCATCGCAGCCGGGCTGGAGTCTGGAGCCATCCACGGCACGTACGGGAGCCATGTGTCCTTCAGTGAACTCAATTTCAGGAACGAATACGGGTTCGGTCGTGGCTCGTAAGGCTTGTTACGAAGCTTCATTCCAGCTTCTAGAGGGGTGCGTCCGGCTTTGCGGTGGTTGCACGGCTTACAGGCGCTAACCACATTCGTCCAGGTGAACTCTCCGCCTTTGCAGCGCGGTTCAACATGGTCGATGGTCATATCTTTCGGGCGGGATCCACAGTACTGGCAGGAAAAATTGTCTCTCGAAAAAACCTCGTACCGAGACATTTTTCTTCGCTGCACAGGGCGCTTCACCATGTAGACGAGTCGAATGACTTCCGGCTTCTCGAAAATGTCGCTCACAGTGTGAACGTAGTCACCCGACTCGTGCAGAGATTCAGCTTTGCCTTTACCCACGAGCTTAACTGCCCTGCGAATGTCGCAGATATTGAGCGGTTGGTAGTTCTGATTGAGCACCAGTACTGGTGCTCGGGTGCTATCGCTCATACCGCCTCATAGCAGTTGCGGCATTCCAGCCGCGTTAGTTACTCGTTAAGCGTCATCATGATCAATTGCCTGCTCCAACCGGTCGAGCGCAAGCCCAAACTCTTCTGGGGCATAGTCAATTACGAAACTTCGAAGGTTCAACAACGTTGGAACCAGCTGAGACTCTACCAACCACGTGCGACCATTCTCACGTCCGAGATTTTCAGCGTAAGCTATGGTTCGTCCGGTGATTTCGTCCTGGAGTCCCTGAATTCCGTCAGTAACGATGTCGTTCACGGATATCTCAGATGCTGCAGATGCTTCGTTCTCAACGAACGAGTATCGAGCGAGCACTGTGGTGATTCCGCCGGCAATCAATACACCGGCGACCAGACCAATGACCAGTCCACCGAGACTGTCGGTCCAGCCGAGCATGGTGACTTTGAGAGCTCGCTTGATGATCCCAGCGACAATTCGTCCGGCGATAAACACACCGACAAAGATGATCACGTACCCAATTGCAGTGGAGAGTGCTTCGCTTTCAACACCGTCCCAGATTGTTGCAAGCACCCTGCCAGCGAACAATCCGCTGAGGAACAATCCGACGTAGATAACGACGGCGTTTACAACCGCGTTCACGAGTCCGGTTTTGTAGCCCCAAAGCGCGCCAATGACGATTGCAGCTACGAGTACCCAATCGAGTACGTTCATATTTATAAGCTCTCCACTAAGCCGTACGAATCACACGATTTATAAGTGAATATCACTCGTCTAGTGTTACTAAATCGGTAATAACTCGTATTTTTCGGGTGAACGGGATTCTAGCAGTACGTAATTAAGCTATGCATCAAGACGGAGTTCTAGTCAGGTGCTCATCAGATGACTCCGAACTGTTTCGCGCAACTAACTAACCTGGGTAAATATGACAGCTGACGTTCCAACAATAGCCATTGATGGTCCTGCCGGATCAGGCAAAACGAGCGTTGGAAAAATGGTCGCTGACCGTCTTGGATATAAATTTCTCGATACGGGCCTCATGTACCGCGTCGCAACTTGGATTGCTCTAGAGGCAGAAGCAAATCTGAATGAGCAAGACTCGATTATTTCTGTGGTCGAATCATCGTCGATAGATGTGGGTGTCAATTCAGAAGGACAATCCACGATTTCGGTTGACGGAACTGATCTAACTGACCATTTGCACACTGTTGAGATAGACAGCTCAGTTTCTACCGTTTCGGCGATTCCAAGAATCAGGGAAATAATGGTTGCCGAGCAGAAAAAAATGGCGGGAAACGGTGGAATTGTGATGGTCGGGCGGGATATCGGCACGGTTGTGGTACCTGACAGCCCAATCAAGATTTTCCTAACCGCTTCTGCCGCAACACGTGCAAAGAGGCGATTCGAGGAGTTCGGATCGGCGGGAGAACAGGTTGAGTTCAACGAAATCCTTGCATCAATCGAACAACGTGACAAGGTCGACACTTTGAGAACGGACTCGCCTCTCCGCCCCGCGGACGATGCTGACGTCATTGAAACCGACGACATGAGCCTGGAGGAAGTGGTTGCCAGGGTGATGGAACTCGCCACGGAGATGATGTCTTGAAGCAGTGGCTTTTTAGACCATGTAACTTCGGATTCAGGACCACCCTCAAATGGTTTTCCGATTTCAAGATCGAAGGGAAAGAAAACCTACCTTCCGATGGTCCGCTGCTTGTTGCTCCCAATCACCTGTCGAACCTGGACCCTGCAATTGTTGCTTCGGTGGTCCCAAAGCCGCCGGTATTTCTTGCCAAAAAGGAGCTGTTTAAAGTTCCGCCAGCGTCATTTCTCCTTCGCTCGTACGGGGCGTATCCAGTGGACCGTAGAAGTGCGGATATGCGTGCATTGAACTGGATTACTAACAAATTAGTTAACGAAGACCGTATTGCGATCATGTTTCCTGAGGGAACTCGTAGCAAAGAAGGTGGACTGTTGCGAGGTCAACCTGGCGTTGCTTTGTTGGCGATAACGACGGGTGTGCCGGTAGTGCCGTTCGCATTGACGGGTTCTGAGAATCTGCAAAATGTGATGCGAGTATTCAAACCGACCGCTGACATGACGCTCAGGATCGGCAAGCCTTTCAAGGTGAACGAAAAATGCGAGCGACCTTCCAGGGCGGGTATCGCGAGGGTGACCGAAGAAATAATGATTCGGATTGCTCGATTGATGCCTGAAGACAAATGGGGGCACTACACTGATACTGCCGATAAAGAGTTCGTAGTGACTTCTGAGCACGTGCCAGAAATTGGAAGGTCCAATTAATGTGCGGAATATTTGCCTATTCAGGTGACGAAAGTGCCGTTCCGCACTTGCTCGCAGGATTGAAAGCGGTTGAATACCGCGGCTACGACTCTGCTGGAATATCAGTAATCGACGAAACGGACGCCATTCGCACGATCAAGCACGGCGATCATAAGGCTTCACTTTCGAATCTTTCAAAAACCGCGACTGACTCCCAACTTGAGGGCAATTGTGGGATTGGGCATACGCGATGGGCCACTCACGGTGAGGTAAACGATCAAAACTCTCACCCTCATCAGTCGAGCGACGGCAACGTTTCGATCGCCCACAACGGGATTGTCGAGAATTACATCGAGCTGAAAGACAGCTTGGCCAGTCGAGGTGTCGAGTTTTCTTCTGAAACTGATTCTGAAGTAATTGCTCACTATGTTGGCGAAGCAGTTTCTGAAGGTCGTTCATTGAGAGAAGCAGTTCTGGAAACTGCCAGAATTATTCGAGGAAACACGGCGATCGTAGCTGTTTCCAGCAAGGAACCGGGGCAGATCGTAGGACTCAGGGTCGGTAACGCTGGTGGGATTGTTGCCGGCACTGGGGATGGCGTGTCGGTAATGGCATCAGATCCGATAGCACTTCTACCTCACGTATCAGAAGTTGTGTACCTCGAACCGGGTGAAGTGATCGAAATCAACAAGGGAACGTTGTCGATATTTGATCTAGACGGAAATGAAGTCTCGAAGACTGCAGTTCAGCTAAACCAGGATTTTGAAGCTGCTCAGAAGGGGAATCATCCCCACTTCATGTCGAAGGAGATAGCCGAGCAACCAGATGCTGTCCATGGTTCTCTTCGTGGACGAGCTGATTTCACGAGATCTCAACAGACACTTCCAGAATTTGGTCTTAGTGAAGCCGCAATCCTGAAACTAAACCGTGTGGTGCTTACCGGGATGGGCACTTCGCTTCATGCCGCCATGTTCGGTGCGCAGGTCATTGAGTCACTTGCTCGCATTCCAACAACCGCAGAAAACTCCTCGGAGCTGCGGTACAGGAATCCTGTACTCGACAAAAACACTCTTGTGATCGCGATTACACAGTCTGGTGAAACGGCCGACACTCTTGCAGCAATGGAATCGGCTCGCGAAGCCGGCTGTCCGCAAGCGGTTGTTCTCGAAGCTGAAGGCACGCAGGCGACTCGAGTTGCCAATTTCACGCTTCCGGTAAGAGTTGGACAGGAAATAGGAGTTGCCTCAACCAAAACGCTCGTCGGAAGTATGACGGTCCTGCTTCAACTTGCGATCGTGCTGGCGAAAGCGCGTGGCGAGATATCTCGAGAAGAAGAAGCTGGGTATGTACAAAATCTAGCAGAACTTCCAGCGCTAGTGGCAAATGTTCTCGACCTTGAAGAGCAGATCAAAGAGCTTTCAAGTTGGCTTTGCGATTTTGATGATTTGCTCTATCTCGGCCGAGCTGCCCAACTACCGATCGCAATGGAAGGCGCTCTCAAGATGAAAGAGCTGGCCTACATTCACGCAGAAGGGTACGCGGCTGGCGAAATGAAGCATGGGGTCAACGCACTACTCGGCCCAGACATGGCAACGGTAGTTTGTGCGCCCCAGAACGGACTCAACGAAAAGATGGTGTCAAACATCTCGGAAGTCAAAGCGCGTGGTGGTGAAGTACTGGCTTTGGCAACAACGGGGGACACTGTTATCGACCGTGTCGCCGATCACGTTCTATATGTGCCGGAATGCCCGGAGCTACTTCAGCCATTTGCCACACTTATTCCGTTACAAATGCTTGCTTATCACACGGCGCTCGCCCTTGGTCGAGATCCGGATAAGCCACGCAATCTGGCGAAAACGGTCACTGTCGAGTAACCGGTGCTGGCTACAGGCATTTATCGGGCGTAATATGCCCGCCTGCCAGTAACTCTCCTCAAGGCGCCACGTAGCTTTTGCAACCACAATCTGACTCCCAGTCCTCCTCTGTTCTTAAGCAACGCCTTATCGTAAAACTCGGAGCACTCTCCAACCCTGTCTATCGTCGTTACTGGCTCGGATCCCTGGCTTCTGTTGGTGCAATTCAGATCGCCCAAATGGCGCAGCAATGGCTGATCGTAGACGGACTGGGTGGTTCGGCACTCTCACTGGGCTACCTCGGAGCCGCAACTTCGATCCCGACCATCATCGTCACTTTGTTCGGCGGTGTACTTGCTGACAGGTTTGATCGCCGACTGTTGATGATCGGGGTGTCAGTCGCCTCGACGGCTCTTTTGCTGGTACTTGCGATTCTTGACTCAACAGGCGTGGTCCAAATCTGGCACGTCGTTGTAATTGCCTCGATTCATGGTCTGGTGATGGGCTTTGACGGACCTGTGCGAAGTTCGTACTTTCCGTTACTGATCGACAAACATCACATGATGAGCGCAGTCGCACTTGGTTCAGTAATGTGGCAATTCAGTCGACTGGTCACCCCGATTCTGGGTGGTCTGCTTATTACCTACGGTGGCACTGAGTCAGTGTTCTACGTTGGTGTGCTCGGTTGGCTGAGTATGTTGGTGGTGATTATTTCGATTCGTCTTTCGACCCCGGCTCCATCCACCCAGAGAAACGTTGTTCGAGACATGAAAGAGGGGATTCTGTTCATCCTCGGACGCAGAGACTTTGTTCTGTTGATAGGCCTCACCTATTGCACGCATTTCTTTGGCATGCAGTACCTGCAGTTGATGCCGCTGTTTGCTCAACGATTAGGCAGAGATGCCGACGGATTCGGAATCATGCTCTCTGCACTTGGGCTAGGAGCTCTCACTGGTACATTCATCGTAGGGCGAGTTCGTAACCATCCGAGAGTCGGACTCATCATGATCTTCGGCTCACTGAGCTTCACGGTGCTGATCGCCACGTTTGCGTATACCGGGATATTTAGTCTTGGCCTGGTATTCCTGTATTTCGCAGGGCTGGCAAACACGATTTACTTTGTGATTGCCATGACTGTGCTTCAGTTGCGGGTGCCTGAGCAAATGCGCGGTCGGGTAATGGGCATTTACACAATTACGTTCAGTCTCATCCCTCTGGGTGGAATGATGGGTGGATTTGTGGCATCGATTTACGATGAACGCATAGCTGTCGTAGTTGGTTCAAGCATCCTTGCCGCTATTTTCGTACTTGTTGCCGTAACTCAACCTGTCGTACGCAACCTTGATGGACGCCGACTCGCTGAGAGCTAAGCATTGACCACTTCCAGCGCCCTCAAGGTTCCAAAATTCAGGATCTACTTCCTTGGAACCTCGCTTGCAATGAACGCCCTACGGCTCGGGGCGGTCGCACAGGCGCTTCTGATTTGGGATCTTACCGGCTCGACGCTCAGTCTCGGCGTGGTCGCCGCGGCCTCGGCACTACCAATGATGCTCATCAATGTTTTCGGTGGGGTGATGGCGGATCGATTCGAAGCAAAGAACTTATTGTCATTTACGTCACTGGTAGGCGCTGCGCTCCTGATCGTGCTTGGGGTTCTTGATGCAACTAACGTGGTTCGACCGTGGCACGTGTTCGTTATCGCAATTTTGACCGGGCTGATATCTGGCGCAGACCCTCCCGCTCGTCAGGCGTACTTTCCATCTCTCGTCCCGAGTTCTGCGTTGAAAAGCGCTGTCACGATAAATGGCTCATTGCTCGCATCGGCGTCGATCGTTGCACCCACTTTAGGTGGGCTTTTAATCGCTGTCACAAATACTTCGATAGGTTTTTTCGTCGCAGCAATCGGCTGGTTCTCGATGTTCTTGGTGACTCTTGTCCTGCCAGGTCGTGGGACGATTGATCGCCAACGAAGTGTTCTCAAGGAATTGACCACAGGATTTGTTTTCATTCGCTCTCACCGAGTGCTGCTCGTGTTGGCAATTCTTGTGTTTTCGAACATGTTGATGGGCTTCGGTTGGATTGGTGTTCTACCTGCGTACGTTGACCGATTTGGAGGTGGTGAACGTGAAGTAGGGTTTGTGTTCTCGTCGGCAGGAGTAGGGGCGTTTACAGGCATCCTTGTTGCCGGGCGGTTATCTCTAGGCAAGCACTATGGTCGTGTCACTCTTGCCGCTGCTGCTTTGTTCTCATCAGTGATGCTTGCCGTTTCGGTTTCTCCCATACTCGCTCTCGGAATGGCTCTCGCGCTCATAGCCCACTTTGGGAACGGGTTTTTCAATATTTCAGCAGTAGTGGCGGTACAACTGAGAGTTCCTGAAGACATTCGAGGTCGAGTGATGGGCGTTTTCGCCATCTCTCAGAGTGTTGGATTGCTTGGAGGATTGTGGACCGGAACACTGGCGGACCTGTTCGGCATTAAGACCGGCATGCTGGTCGGGCCAATTATTCTGCTCACGATGATTTCGTTGATTTTTGTCACTCAGAAGTCGGTCAGAATGCTCCACGAAAACCCTGAGTTGGATGCCACATAACAATCTGGCTCGAATATAGTTTTTAAGCCGATGGCAGCAACTCCCGAGAAGACAAAACCCGACCTACATAGCATCCGAATACGACTGGAAGATCGTGAAAAGATGCTGTCCCCGTTCGCGTCGAAATCTATCGACGCGGTTCGAGCGATTGATGAGGAACCTGCTCCAACTCGAACGGCGTTCCAACGAGACCGGGACCGGGTGATTCACACCAACTCATTTCGACGTCTTAAGCACAAAAGCCAGGTATTCGTTGCTCCACAAGGTGACCATTTCACGACCCGCCTGACACACGTGATCGAAGTGGCGCAGGTTGGTCGTTCGATCGCCCGTGGGCTGAATCTGAACGAGGATCTAGTCGAAGCTATCGGGCTTGGCCACGATCTTGGTCACACCCCATTCGGACATATAGGTGAGAGCGTTTTAAACCAGGTCTTGACGGATGGATTCCATCACAGTCGACACTCTGTCCGTCTTATCACTCAACTTGAAAAAGACGGCAAGGGACTCAACCTCACTGAGCACGTAGTTGACGGAATTCGAAAACACTCAAAGCCAGAAGGAAAATTCCTTTCAAAAGAAGCTGTCGAGAATCTGACTCTCGAAGCACAAATTGTCCGAATTTCTGATGCCCTGGCGTACCTTGCTCACGACATTCAAGATGCCCTGCGTTCTGATTTTTTTACCGTTGACGAGCTGCCGAGCGACGCCATAGACGCACTTGGATTTCGGCACTCTCAACGAATCGACGCCGTGGTCAAAGACGTGATCGAGTCATCATGGGACTGCACTGGTGAAGTTGATCTCCCTGAGGGTGAAACACCGTGGATTCGGATGTCAGGTGAGTTAGGAAAGATCGTCACGGATCTTCGAGTGTTTATGTTCGAGCGTTTCTACCACCCGATCAGCAACTCAGTCGAAGGTAGAAAAGCAGCCGCGATCGTTGGAGTGTTGTTCGAACATTTCACACGTAACCCGGATGAAATACCTGCCTGGATTCGTGAACTTTCTGGTTCGATCGACCGATCTGCTGCCGACTACGTTTGCGGAATGACCGACAACTACGCGTTGCTCAAGGCAGAAGAAATTCGCCCCGGTCTTAGTGCTGGCGTATTTCAGGGTCGCATCTAAAAGTCACCAAAAAATACCCCCGGAAAAATCCCACGGGGAAATGATCGCCCTTATACTCGGTGTACCGTTCGCCTATCCGAATCCGTGTGGTCGTGAACGAGTGACATCGACCCTGGGATTTCTAGACCGCATCCTTATAGGATGCCCCGAGTTTCACAGATATGGCGCTAGTCGACGAGGTAAAAAACCGGTCAGATATCGTTCAGGTCATTTCAGATTACGT
>CAYYMP010000003.1:0-50037 GCA_964472915.1 uncultured Dehalococcoidales bacterium
TGAACGACCAGGAATGTTGTGAGGGCGAAGATCATGCGCTTTCATCACCAGTCGTGGTTACCGGAGTTAGGCGACCTGTTCAGGATCGGGAAGAATAGCCTCAGCGAACCCGTCGGGATCGAACGCAGACATGTCCGAAGATTTTTCTCCGGTACCGATGAACCAGATCGGCAACCCCAGTTCTCCTGAAATGGCCAGAGCAACTCCGCCTTTGGCGGTGCCGTCCAACTTGGTCAGGAACACTCCGTTGCATTTAACCGCTTCTGTGAAGGACTTTGCCTGCAACAGTCCGTTTTGACCGGTGTTGCCATCAATTACTAGAAGGGTTTGCTTGACGAAACCTTCGCCGTTCTTCTCAACAATCCCATGAACCTTCCGGAGTTCCTCCATCAGGTTATGGGTGGTGTGTAATCGACCAGCGGTATCAATAATCAGCAAATCAACGTTCCGGGAACGTGCAGCTTTCATAGCGTCGAACGCGACTGCACCCGGGTCGCTTCCTGCCTGTTGGGATATCACAGGCACATCGAGTCGATCTCCCCAAATCTTAATTTGTTCGATCGCACCGGCTCGAAATGTGTCTGCAGCGGCGAGCATTACCGTACGACCTTCAGATTTGGCAACGTCGACCAGTTTTGCAATTGATGTCGTTTTACCGGCTCCATTTACACCTACAACCAGCACTACAACTGGCCCAACCTCAGGAATCGGGTCGGTGTCATCGCTGGACTTGAGGATGGTTGCCATCTCCTCCCGCATCCGTTCCCGTACTTGTGTTGGTTCTGACAATGATTCTGAATCAACGATATCTCGAAGCCTGTCGATCAAATCCATGGTGGTTTGGATACCGACATCAGAAACAACTAGGGCCTCTTCAAGTTCCTCCCAGAAATCATCATCGATATTCGAACGTGAAAATATTCCGGTTAAGCGTGATGTCCACGCCCTACCCGTCTTTTGAGCACTTTCGGCAGTTTTTTCTTTTTTCTTAAATATCCCGAACAGTTAGATTGCCTCTGCTATTCCGTGTCTTCAATCAATTGAGTCAACGCTTTGCTTGCTGCAATTCGCTCGGCCTCAATTTTTCTTTTACCAGAACCAGTAGCGACTGATTCGTTTTCGATGTTCACACTCACAGTAAACGTGACGTCGTTTGGTGGTCCTTCTTGTGACACCAATTCATATCTGGGCGGTTTTATTTGGTTCGCTTGTAAGTATTCCTGAAGAACGGACTTCGGATCTTTTTCGGTTTGACCATCAAGTACGATCGAGATTCGATTTTGGAGTTTTTGGAGAACAAAGTCTCTCGCTGATTCCATGCCTTGATCTAGGAATATAGCGCCAATCAAAGCCTCGAATGCGTCGGCAAGATTTGATGACCTCTCCGCCCCACCAGCTTGATGTTCTCCATTCCCCAGAACCAGGAACTCGCCGAGACCTATAGCAACGGAAGCCTCTGCTAACGATTCCCTGCGAACTATCTGAGACATCCTGACCGTGAGATCGCCTTCTGGGAGGTTCGGTGCCTCTGTGAAAAGGTGATCAGCGACAACCATCCCCAATACAGAGTCACCGAGGAATTCCAATCGTTCGTTCGACTCGGTCGCGTGTTTGCTTTCGTTGACGAATGATTGGTGCGTCATAGCGCGTCCGAGCAGCTCGCGGTCATTGAATGAAACACCGACTCGAGCGCTTAGCTCCAGTAATTGTGGATCGGTCAGGGGTTCTATTGGCACGAGCTAATCTCTGGCACCGCGGGGCCAGGGTGGCTGCGGTCGCTTAAGTTCACCGAAGTATTTCTTGTTTGCCGCAATGCCAATGAAATTATTGAAAGCCGACATCGTATCTTCTTCGGGTGGTGTGAACATTTTCAAGAACGCCGTCGATTTGTCTTCAAACACAAAAGTGGGGGTACCGAACACACCAAGTGAAACAGCTTCTTCGTGATCCTGGCCGATTTGCACGAGCGTTTCGGGGTCGTCGATGGCTGCCACAAACTTATCCAGATCTATGCTTGCAGATTTAGCAATCTCGATCACCGATTCGCGGGAACGGACATCTTCCCTTTCCACATGCTTAGCATGAAGTATTGCTTCCATGTAATCGCAATGGGCTTGCTCACTGATTGAACGAGCTGCAATTCCACCTCGGAGCGGCCAAAGTCCTCTTGAAACATAATCTGTGCCTTGCTCCCAGGCTTTCCATTCTTCACCTTCCTTGGAGTTCACCTGCTCAAGGGCAAAGCTCCGCCACTTGATTTCAAGATCATCTCCAAGCACGTTCTTGACCCTGGCCAGCCAAATGCCAGCCTGACGAACCCACGGTCAGGTGTAGTCGATGAATATTTCTAACTTAATTTGCTCTGAGCGCTGGCTCATCAATCAACTCAATCTCTTAGTGAATGGAACGTCGATTCTAGCAACCCTGCGTTGAATTACAGAAGCGTCCGAACCGGCTTTAGTCTTACCATTCGGGTCACACACATGCCGAACCTTGCTCGACTTCTGAATTCCAAAGCCCCTAGACCCCATCAACTGGTGTTTGAGATTTGTCGCGAGATCGCCTCAAATTCGAGTGCGATCGAACAAATATGCGTCGTTGGTGGTGTGGTTCGAGATCTGATCGTTGATCGTGAACCTGGGGATATTGATCTAGCCGTTGTCGGAAATGCCGAGCAGTTTGCGCTCGCTCTCGCTGAGCGTCTTTCTGCCCATACCCCAAAAGCTTCTCAATTTTCTACGTTTAAGATTCCGTCATCTGACGCGAGTGACACCCCGGAAATTGACGTAGTTCTTGCTCGCTCCGAGTCGTACGAGTCCCCTGCCGCGCTTCCAACTATTGCCTCCTCAACTATTGAAGAGGACTTGCTGCGCAGGGATTTCACTGTGAACTCTATGGCGATATCGCTGCGAGATTCTGACTTTGGAAACCTCTTAGACCCAAGCGGTGGTTTCGCCGATGTAATCCGCAAACAAATAAAGATCCATCATCCTGACAGTTTTGAAGACGATCCGACTCGCCTTTTTCGTGCGGTCAGATACGCCATAAGACTGGGGTACAGATACGAAAAAGCGACACTGACGGCGTTTGAGAAATCGGTTGAGAAAGTCGACTTATTAAGTGGTACGCGTGTCAGAAACGAGTTGCTTTCGATCTTCGATGAATCTCAAGCTGGCGATATTTTGAGAGAAATGGAACAACAAGACCTAGTCGCCGCCGTTTCTCCAGCCCTAAGAATTAACTCGCGTTCAATAGAGCGCTTCGAGCAACTCCCTTCAAACGCTTCGCTGATCACCAGGCTTTCCGTCCTCACGTTTGGAATGAACGCCGATGAGGCAAAGACTGCGAGTGATCGTATGGAGGGCGGTCAAGAATGGCAAGACGGCATTGTTGGAATGGCAAAGCTTGGCGAAATCGCATCTGTGCTGGATCAGGAAAGTCTCAAGAACTCCGAAATCGTGGATATCTTGAACGGGATTCACCCTGACACTATCGCCGCTTACATTCTGGTTGGACCGCCGCTTCCCAGGCGAAGTCGGATGTCGGTGTATCTCGACGAGCTACGAAACATTTCACCTGAAATTAACGGGGACGATCTCATCGAGATTGGCGTACCGCAAGGTCCGGTTATGGGCAAGTTACTAGATCTTGCCAGGCGCGAGCGTCTCGACGGAAACGTGACCACAAAGGCTGAAGAGTTGGAACTAGTTCGATCCCGACTTCCAAACTTCCTGTTGAGCTAACCCGATTACTTGTCTTCGGGCAGGGCTCGATCTGTGTGATCACCACCCCATTCAGAAGCTCGGCGTGACAGGCGTTCACGGTGGAACATGTACTGGTTCGCCAACGACGCATACTCACCGAAATGGTCTCTCGCCCAGTCCGCCGCGTAGCTAACATTTGCACTTTCGGGCAGGTCGTACCACTTCTGCAGTGCTCTCAAAATGTGGCGATCGACAATAAAAGATTCAGGTTTATCTAGAGAAAAAGCCAGCACACAGTCTGCGACCTTTTCACCGACACCGTGAAGCTGTGTCAGTTGTTCCCTTGCTTCGATATATGGTTCTTCACGAAGATCGATGAGTCGTAAGTCGCCTGAAGCAATGGCCTCTGCCGCGGGCGCCAGGTATTTGGCCCGAAAACCGAAGCCTAAATCGCGTAGGAATTGTTCGCCTGCTTCTGCAATTACTTCAGGTTCAGGGAACATTACGTCTTTGTCTCGGGGTCCGAGTGAGTAGCCAAGATGCTCGGCTGCTCGGTTCACGTTCAATTTGATCCTCGGGATGTTCGATGTGCTTGACGTGATGAAGCTAAATAAACATTCCCACGGATCCTGCCGCAAAACACGGAGACCTGCGTATCCTCGTAGTGCGGGACCGAGGCAAGGATCATCGGCGAATCGCTGCCTGAATCCTTCTAAGTCCTGCTCGAGATTCAAATAGTCACGAACAGCATGAAGCAAACCTTCTGTGCCCTTTTCGTCTTCTGCAGTAGCGGCAACGCCGCCCGGGATGCTTGCCATAGACACAACACGTCTACCGATCACACCTCGGTACGTGCCGTCGCCTTCAGGCCACCAGCGGAATGCTTGCCCACCATCGAGAGTTGCTTCGATGTCAACGTTGCCGATGTTTAGTTCAATTCGGTCAATCGAGGGACCAGATTGTCGAGTGTTTATCAATTCGTGTTTCCGTTGTGCCAACTCGCGATCAGTGAGCCAAGACTGTCAGCGCTAACTCGCTTCACCGTACATTTTGGGATAGAACGCTGAAATTTGACTCCGTATCTTTTTGAAATGATCCGGCTGTCCAAAATTGCAAAAACCCCACGGTCGGTTTTTGATCGGATCAATCGACCAAATCCCTGACGAAATTTCTGAACCGCTTCCGGGATACTGAATTCGTTGAATCCATCTTCAAATCGCTCGCTTCGTGCGGCAACAATCGGATCGGATGGGACAGGGAATGGCAGACGTGCCATCACCAGAGAGTCTAGAGATGCACCTTCCAGATCAACTCCCTCCCAGAGGCTACTTGTTCCCAAAGCGATCGTATTTGACTCCTCTGCCAACATTCTCATGATTCGCGCAGGTGAACCATCTGCACCCTGTCCAATCACCCTGATTCCTTCAGCCGCTAGAACAGGTGTTATCGCTTTTCGCGCTGCATCCAAAGCGGATATCGAGGTGAACAGTGCAAGGGTTCGACCATTGGTGTTACGAGCTACCTGAACCAACGCGTCGGAGACGGCGTCTCCGTACCCATGAGTCCCCGGCTCCGGAATGTCTTCAGGAACAGCGATAAGTGCGTTCTGTTCGAAGTTATACGGCGATCCAAGGATCAGTTCGTCGGCTTCATCCAGTCCAATTTCCGACATGAAACGCTCGAACGATTTGTCGTGGGTAATCGTGGCACCCGTCAACACAACGGTTCGGTCCGTTTCGAAAAGTGAATCCCGAAGTGAGTTGGATACGTCCAACGGTGCGCCATTCAGCACCACACCACGGTTGTTTGACTGTTTACGAAGCCAGTAAACATTGTCTGTCTTCGGTTCAGGTAACGCTTCTCGGAGCGAGCCAGCTGCCTGTTCAATTGTCTCTTTGACCGAATACGCGTCGAGGATTAGACCAGCTGCCGAGTCAACCTTTAACTTCTCACTCTTCTCGATCAGCTCGCCAAGTTTTTCTGAAAGTCCCAGGAGAATGAGGTTTGTGTTTTCCCAGCCAATTTCAATTTCACTGAATACTGGTTGAGTTCTGACCGACTCGGTTAGTCGAATATCGGAACCGGAATTTCCATCGTACCCGTTGGGTATTTCGATTCGATCAAGCACTTCAAACAACTGCCCTAGGGATTCCAATGCTCGATCAGTCTGCTCAACGGCTTCCAGCGAAAGATTGGTTGAAGCGTCGAGCGGGTTTACCTCGTTTTCGGTAATCGTGCGTGCGAGGCGAGAGAGAATGCCACGATTCCCCGTGAGTCTTCGTATTTCAGTCTCAAGTAAAAACTGATTGAGTGAAAAACCGAGGTGATTGGTTGCAGCACTTACCAGGTGATGTGCCTCGTCGACAATCAAGACATCGTGGTCCGGTAACAATCCTCCACCCATAGCGATGTCAGACATAAGTAAGGCGTGATTTACCACTATCACGTTTGAGTTGTTTGCCCTATTCCGAGCAGTTCGCAGGAAGCATGGCCCTTCATTCGACGGGCAAGTAATCGCGCCCTGTGACGAGAAACGAGAGAACAAGGGTGTCGATCTACCAAGTGAAATTTCTGATCGATCGCCTGTTTCGGTTTCCTGAAGCCACACGAGGAGTTTCGACAGTACCAGTGATTCGATTTCGTTGGGCTCCGTGTGCAATACAGCGTTTTGCCAGCGCTTGAAGCACAAATAGTTGCTTCGTCCTTTTAAGGGTGTCGACTGCATAATGTCCGTAGGCAAACCGAATCCCGTCACCGCTTTCTTTGCGATCTCGATGTCTTTACCGACGAGTTGTTCCTGCAAATTGATGGTGTTGGTGGAAACCAAAACGCGACTACCGTTTCGGATTGCATGAAGTAGTGCAGGTATGAGATACGCAAGCGACTTACCAACACCGGTGCCAGCTTCGACCACGAGGTGTGTTTCGTTTTGAAGTGCTGATGTAACTGCTTCTGCCATCTCGAGTTGCTCGGGTCGGGTTTCGAAACCGTCGAGAGTCGATTCCAGCAATCCGTCTTCACCGAAAACCTCAGGTATTACTTCCGATATTTCTCTGTCATCGAAGGTGTACTTGTGAGGTTCGATTGTAGGAATCTTGCCGTGCGCTCTTAATCGAGACGAAAGCTCTTTCGGGTCAACTCCGAGCATCGAATCGCTCGTCGGGAGTCTCGGAGATGAGTCATCTTCAAGTAGTAACCGGGCAAGGAAAGCCAACGGTGTTTGTGCATGGGAGCCGAGGGACTTGATCTGTTCCAACTGCGGGATTCCCAGTTCAGCAATCACTGACAGAAGATGTTGAAATAAATCCCTTGTGACAAGTGCATCAGAAAGCGCCCGGTGCGGATTATCGTGAGAGAACTCAAAACGTCGAGACAATCGTCCCAGGCTGTATTCCGGACCGGCAGGGAGGGCAACTTCGGCCATCGTCAATGTGTCGAGCACGCTCGCTGGCTTTACGCCGTGTGAGCGCAGAAACGAGGCGTCAAAGGACACGTTGTGCCCAATGATCGGCGCGTCGCCGAGAAATTTTTCCAAATCTGGAGCTACATCGTCCCACTCTTCAGCTTCGTCAACATCTTCTTGGGTAATACCCGTTAACTCGACGATGAATTTCGAAAGCTTACGGTGTGGATTCACCAGTCGGCTAAACGTGCCGAGTTCGGTGTCTCCTGAAAACTTGACCGCGCCAACCTCAATAATGTGATCAGACTTCGGGTCAACACCGGTCGTCTCAAGGTCGAGTGCTACGAACGTGTGTGAGTCGAGTGGGGTGGTCAATTCTCAGGAAGTGCGAAACGGGCTGGCTAGTAACCGGCGTTCTTTAAGACGGTGTCCACGTTAGCAAATCCCGGCTCAAGTTCACCGGCATCAATGTCCTTGATCATTTGGGTCATCGCGGCATTTACAGGGGTTGGAATTCCCGCCTCACGACCACGAGCGACTACGTACCCGTTCATTTGAGAAATCTCAGTTGGTCGATGTTTCACCACATCTTGTGCCATTGACGGGCGCCAGTTCGCGCCCCCGGCTTTCGAAGCTAACTCGTTATCGAGGATTTCGTAGTTTTCCCCATTGTCCGCCTCTGACCATTCAGAAGCCGGTCGACCACCGAAGTTCTCAACTGAGTAACCAAGAGCCAATCCGACTTGAGCACATTCTTGCGCAAGGCGAATTTGTAGTTCTCGTCCTCGCGCTTCTTTGTTTAGATCAGACATCCCCATGCCACTCGCGCCGCACACGGGATTCCCCATGGAGTTCTGGCTGAGCTTTGCCCACCTTTCCCCCCACAAGTTTGTGGTTACTTTTCCGCCATCGATCGGATCAAGTATTTCGACCAGTTCATGTAGTCGCTGAGAGTCGGAACCATCATGGTTCCCTGCCCGGAAAACGATGTGTCCGTGATCTCTCCTACGGGTGTCACCTGGTCTTTCGACTTTTGCCGGTTCCCACATCGCCACCGAGATGCTCGACATTACAAGTCCGACAGCCCGATCGGCGCCCACAGCGTTGGCAATTGCTGGATCTGTCCACGTGTTTTGCGATGAAACGATATAGCCGTCCGGCTTTACAAACTTATCTAAGAAAGTAGCAGCCCAGCTTGTGTCGTAGGCCTTAACAGCCACGAAACCAATGTCGAATTTTTCTTGCCGATCAAGCAGTTCGTTTTCGTGCAAGTGGTACACGCTCGGGTGATCGACAAATGTTTCGTGCGGGCCCGACACTTCCAGCCCATTCTTACGAATCGTCTCGACGTGCTCATCCCAAAGGTCTACCAGAGTTACATCGTGACCGGTGTGAGACAGCCATCCGCCTAGGTACGAACCTACGGCTCCAGCACCGATAAAAATAATTCTTCTTGATTTGCTGTTCGATGACAATTCGTAGTTACCTTTTCTGGAGGGTTAGTCGTAATTGATATTCGCAGCTCCTCCCGCTCGGCGCGGGTTGCTGGCGATGTACTCGACTTGAATTTCGGGTGGCGGATAGGTGTACCTTCTACTCGACATAAGCCACGGTTCACCTCGCTCGGAGCTTTGCCGGACGGTTAAATCATTGCGCTCAAACACAGATGACTTCAACCTGGTTCCCAAACCGGGGGTCTGAGGTGCCAGAAGGTATCCGTTTTCGATTTCGAGATCTGTGTCGAGGAAGTCTCGGTACCAACCGTTGTGCATGGCACGGTTGTATTCCATGATCATGACGTTCGGTGTCGACATGCAAATATGTGCGCAGGCAAACATGTTGATCGGTCCAACACAATCATGTGGTGCTATCGGCATCTGATGCGCTGAGGCAAGAATTCCAATCTTTTTAACTTCTGAAATTCCGCCGGTCCATGTGAGATCGGGCATGGTTATTCGCGCTGCCGCTGACTCAATAAACCTTCGGTGTTGGTAACGCGTCATCAACCGCTCCGCTGCTGCAACCGGAGTAGAGGTTGCATCCTGCAATCTAGCGTGGGAGTCCTCGTTGAGCGGAGAAATCAGCTCCTCGTGCCACATCGGTCGTAGGGGTTCCATTTCCCGAACGATTCTTATAGCGTTCGGCAGATTCCACTTGGCGTGCGCGTCGTTGGCGACCTCGATTTCCATCCCCAGCTTGTCGCGAATTTCTCGCAATGGACGCAGAGCCCATTCAAGGTCTTCCTTGAACAGCAGTTGACCGTCAGATTCCCGGGCTATGAAGTCTGTTGGAGACATCTTCATCCCGGTGATTCCCTCATCTAGGAGTCTCTGGGCTACCTCAACCGGCTTGGTCCAAACGTCGTATCCGTCAGTGATGTCACCGTACACACCCAGTGTGTTGTACAGACGTATTTTGTGACGCGTGCCTCCACCTAGCAATTCATAAATCGGGAGTCCGAGTTCCTGTCCTTTAATATCCCAGAGTGCGACATCGATTGCTGAAATAGCCCGAAGTTCGGCTCCGCCGTAGCCGGCATGATCGGAGAGTCGGAACATCGTTTGCCAGTGGCGTTCGATTTCTTGAGGATCTCGACCAATCAGTAGCGGACCAAAATGGTCGTGCACCGCTGATTCCACTGTTGATGCGCCATACCAGGTTTCGCCCAGTCCAATAAGACCAGTGTCCGTATGAACACGAACGAAAATAAGATCAGGGAATTGACCTACACGGATTGTTTCTAGCTTGGAAATAATCATTGCTAGCTCACTCCGTCGGTGTTTGGCTTGGTATCAGTGATGGAAGGCGATCGGAAAGTTTGAATCTCTTCCATTTCTCGCCACATTTCGTCCGAGAAATTGTCTCCACCGCTCCAGCCTTCGTCGTTCATACCCGGAACTTGAGCATCTTCAGTTGTGACTCGAACCATGCAGTCAGGTCGATCAAATACCTCAGAGCGTAGTCGGGTTCCGATACCAGGGTTTTCAGGAGCACTCAGCCATCCATGTTCGATTGGCGGCAAAGGATCAACGAAATCGCCATACCAGCCGTATAAGTACGGCCGAACGTGCTCCATGATCATGGCGTTCGGAGAGTTCATGCAAATGTGAGCGCAGGCAAATATATTTACCGGTCCTGTCGCGTCGTGGGGAGCAACCGGCACCTGGTGCGCTGAGGCAAGAACCGCGATCCGGTGGGTTTCAGATATCCCGCCTGTCCAGATCAAGTCAGGCATGACCACCTGGGCTGCACCGTTCTGGATGTAGTCTCGAAGTTGCCAACGAGTCAACAACCGTTCGGATATGCACACCGGCGTTGACGTAGAGTCTTGGAGTTGCCTGAGAGCCTCAGGATTTAGCAAGGGCATTAAGTCTTCTTGCCACATGATGTCGAGTGGCTCCATCGCTTTCGCAATCTGAATTGCGACCGGCAATGCCCACTTGCCGTGTCCGTCATTGGCAATCTTGATGTCGTCACCAACAGCGTCACGAACATCCCTGAACGGTTTCAAAGCCCTGTCCAGGTCTTTTGGTGACAAGTATTGCCCTTCCGAGGGAGTCGCGACAGGAATAGTTGATCCCATTTTCATTGCGGTGAGACCGTCAGCAACAAGTTCTTTGGCAAGTTCGCCAGCGCCTGTGTAGGGAGCACCAGTCGCGTAAACCCGTATTCTCTTGCGAACTGCTCCACCAAGAAGTTCATAGACAGGGACGCCTGTTGCCTGACCTTTGATGTCCCACAACGCCATGTCAATGGCGGAGATTGCTCGTAATTCTGCACCACCATAACCAGCATGATCGGAAAGACGGAACATGTTTAACCAATGCCGTTCAATCGCAAACGGATCCCGCCCGACAATCAACGGTGAGAAATGGTCGTGAACAGCCGATTCAACGGTTGTGGAGGCGTACCAGGTTTCACCAAGACCGACGAGTCCCGTATCGGTGTGCACCTGTACCCAAATTACATCCGCTGGATCGCTAACTCGAACGGTTTCAACCCGAGTAATTTTCATAATCGTGCACCCGCAACTCATTCTGTACCGACAATCGACCCGAACTGATCGACCACAGGCGGGAGTATACGTCCGTCAGGCTGTAGAATTCGCCTTCGAAATTGAGTTGTTCACAAGAAATGTGAGCCGATCAGAAAGTTCCCACGGGGTTTGAAATTGAAAGCTGCACGCGTTGTTGCACGTCGAACACTTGAGTTCCTGGACGTACCAGAGCCTGGACCACTTGAGGACGGCGAGGTCCGAGTAAAACTCGAATCGCTCTCCATTTGCGGAAGCGACATTTATCTGGAGTACGACGCTGAGCTTCCCGAAGAGGAGTATCCATTCGTACCCGGCGCACCAATGCACGAATGTGCCGGTGTCGTTGTCGAAAGTCGAGACGTTGACTATTCGGAAGGTCAGCGTGTGATCGTCATCCCTAGAGATGTCGCTGGAATGCAGGAGCAGGTAGTTCAGACAGCAGATCGACTAATAAAACTGCCAGAGTGGGGTGATCTTTCCGAATGGGTGATGTGCCAGCACTCAGGCACGGCTCTTTACTCTGCTCGTCACTGGGGCAACCCAATGGGCAAAAGAATTGCCGTAATTGGTCAGGGTGGTATCGGACTCACCTTCACAATGATTGCCGAACGACAGGGTGCTCTGCAGATCGTTGGAATTGATCTTGAGGAATACCGCTGCAAGAAATCCGCTGAGTTGGGAGCCACCAACACGATCAACGCTTCCAACGACGATCCACTCGAAGCATCCTCGGAACTCACGGATGGTCAAATGTACGACGTTGTTGTTGACGCGAGCGGAAATCCTGATGGACTCGGACTTGCAGTGGACCTCGTGAAAGACAGGGGACAAATAATTTCGTTCAGTCTGGTTGACCCGACGAACGTGACCTTCGATCACCGCAAATGGATGGGCAAGAACATCCAAATGAACGCGACCGTTATCGCGGCGACCCACGAACCAGTTAAAGAAATCCGAGACATCGTTGCTCTAAAAGAACGCGGTTGGATAGACCCTGGCGTACTGAAGACTCACGAAGCGAAGTTCGAAGACGCGCAAGAAGCATTCGAAATGTACCGTCTTCGTCAGGATGGCGTAATCAAAGTCGCGATGTCGATATAAACCAAACTTTCAAATAAACTGGCGTGTGTATTACCAATTGTTGCGCCATTCGCACCAAATCAGGAGAAATAAATGTCCGCAGACGTAGGTTCAAAAGCACCAGCTTTCAAGTTGCTGGACACAGACGGTAACGAGTTCTCATCAGAATCCCTCGCAGGTAAACCTGCTGTGCTCGTATTCTTCCCGGCAGCCTTCTCCGGTGTTTGCGCTGAGGAACTCTGTTCGTTCCGTGACGCAGTGGCTGATTTCAATGGGATGAGTGCCAACATCGTCGGGATTTCGATTGACGGTCGTTTCGCAAACGGAGCGTTCAAGTCGGCAAACAACCTCGACTTCCCGATCCTCAGCGATTATCAGAAGTCAACCATCAGCGCTTACGACATCGTTTGGCCTGATTTCGCCGGCATGGCGGGTTACACAACGGCTCGACGATCAGTATTTGTCGTTGACTCTAACGGCTCGATAGCATGGAAGTGGCTGTCAGACGTACCGTCAGATCTTCCTGACCTTGGCGACGTAAAAGCTGCTGTTGAAGCACTCTAAATAGATCTACAGATCTTGTTGCAAGCCCCGGGTTCCCGGGGCTTGTTTGGTTAATGGCTTGAGTGCATTATTCGCACAACTTCAATCGATTTTGAACACGCGTTTTATCTGATGAGCAAATTTCAAACTATTTCACTCAGTTCCAACCTGAATACACCACTTAGCGACTCGTCTCCATGGGCTGAGAAAACCGCGGCGGCTGTTGCTAGTCTTCCGATTGGGAGTCAGGTTTTCTGGGGTGTTCCATTTGAATTCTCATCGTCAGATAGCCAACTGATGGTTCTGAATGGTTCGGAGACTGGTGAAATCAAAGTAGCTGCCTCCGGAACTCATGTGGTTTTCGCTCATCTCTGCGACGAACGGGCTTCTACTACTGTTGCGGGGCAAGCCGCTGACTACATGAACCCTGTTGTGACTGCACCTGGTGAACATCTTGCTGACTATGTCGTTGTTTTCGCTGACGGCACAGAGCATGTTCAAAAAATTCGAAGACGCTTCGAAATCAACCAGGTGCAAACGAGAATGCAAAGTGGTTTTTCATCTCGACAGCACCAAGGGTTGTCCAGTCTTCCCTTCCGAGGTCCATATCCGGACAACGCCTGGGGAAGATGGCAGACAGGTGTATTTGTCGGTGATCCACCAGCGGACGGGCGAACTCCGGCAGCAGCAGATCATGAGGGTCGTGCAAATCCACCGGGCTCGTGGACTCTTTACGCGCTGGAGCTTCCTGAGAATTCGGGAGAAATCTCCCACATACGTGTCGAGTCCACAGGTGCGGCTGCGATTGGCATCGGAGCTGTAACAGTGTTCACCGGTTCGTCCCACCCTCTACGACACACTCCACTTGAGACTGTCGAAATCGAAGGTGCAGAAGATTCCGAAATCTCCGTCGACCTCGGTGTGGTCGCCAGGGATCGAGGTGTCGCTTCGTTCGAGGGTGAAGCGTGGGTGAACGAGACGGTAAAGGGTTGGGGAGAATCGCTCGAAGGCGTGCCTACGAACCGTATGATCGAAGTGACCGCATCGCCTGACGCAACGTTAACGGTTGGAAGTAGCAAAATTGAGTATTCCGAACTGCTGAATGACGGCCAGGCACAAAGCAGTGACGGGAAACTATCGGCACGTGTTCACTCGCAGCAAAAAACCTGGGTTCACGGTCAAATAGTCGATTCATCGACTGGCAATCCAACCGCTGCCCGAATTCATTTCCGTTCACCAGACGGTCGTTACTTGCCCCCGTATGGACACTCTCACGAAGTGAACGACAACTGGTTCGAAGACTACGGGGCGGATCTACTCCTCGGTGACACCCAGTATGCGTACATTGACGGTACGTTCCAGGCGGAGCTTCCAGTAGGTGATGTATACGTCGAGGTTTCCAAGGGTTTCGAGTTTGAACCTATCAGGCAAAAACTACACATTGAGCCAGGGCAAAAAGAACTCAAGATCGACCTGGACAGAAACTCTAACTTACGAGGCGCGGGTTGGGTAACGGCAGACACGCACACACATTTCTTGACGCCCGAAACTGCGCACCTTGAAGCTGCAGCTGAAGACATCAACGTAATCAACCTGTTGGCCGCCCAATGGGGTGATCTCTACACGAATGTTGGGGACCTTACTGGGGCAGTGTCAGGGTCATCATCCGACGAAACAATCGTTTGGGTCGGAACTGAAAACCGCCAGCACTTCCTAGGTCACATCAGCTTGATGGGTGCCACAGGATCACCAATATTCCCAATGTCTACAAGTGGACCGACCGAGGGGTACATCGGAGACCCGACAGTACGAGCAATGAGTGAATGGGCAGATGAAGCGCGCTCAAAAGGTGGACTCGCTATTGTCCCCCACTTCCCGTTCCCTCACTCCGAAGTGATCGCCGAGGTTGTTCTCGGCAAAGTGGATGGACTCGAAATCCGTGATTTCCATGTACCAACCATGGACACGTTTGCCGTGCACGAATGGTATCGACTATTGAACTGCGGCTTCCGCGTACCAGCGGTTGGTGGTACGGACAAAATGTCCGCAGGCATGCCGGTTGGTGGAGTAAGAACCTATGCGTTTGTCGGCGATCGTGAGTTGTCGCACGAAAGCTGGAGTGATGCTGTGCGAGCAGGTCGAACAATCACCACAAGCGGTCCTCTGCTCGACTTCAGCGTCGAAGGTCTAATGATCGGTGACGAGCTAAACCTTCCAGAAACCGGCGGTGTCGTGAATGTCAAAGCGACAGCATCCAGCTTTGTTCCTATCCACAAATTCGAAATCGTGTTCAACGGTGAAGTAATCCACGCTGTGGATGCTTCTTCATCGGACGGGGATAAAGTCCTTCACATCGATGAACAAATCGAAATACCGGGAAGTGGTTGGATCTCCGCTAGAGCCGTCAGCAACCACCTCTCGTGGCACGTATGGCCAGTTTATTTCTCAGCGCACACCTCACCGATCTATGTGAAAGCCGGAGGGAACGAAGTGTTCAACGAAGCGCTTGGGCAGTACCTGATCACAACCATGGAAGGCGGTTTGGAGTGGTTGGACACACTCGCAACGCGAGCGGATGAACATCGCCACTCTGCGATCAAGCAGGTCTTCCACGATGCGATCGGCAAAGTGAACAGCAAAATGCCTCACCATCACGGCGACGGCAACTGGCACAGCCACTAAGCGGAAACTAGCCGCGAGGGTTCTTCGGTCGAGGGACTCCCGCGGTTACGCCACCATCCATCAGCAGTTCACCACCGGTCATGTATGAGGCATCGTCGGAGCAGAGGAAAAGAATTCCCGCAGAGATGTCTTCAGGTTTGCCCCATCTTCCAAGCGGAACTCGGCTGACACGAAATGCGCTTTGCTCTTCGTCCTGGTACAGGTAGTCGGTGAAAGGTGTGTGAACCCATCCTGGCAGGATCGTGTTCACTCGGATTCCTTTATCTGCAAGCTGAAGTGCGCTTGATCGAGTGAAATTCAACATGCCGCCACGAGAAAATCCGTAGGCAGAACCGTATGCACTTGAACCTTGTTTCCCGCCCATTGAGGACAGGTTGACTATAGATCCGCCGCCGGACCGGTCCATCAACTCTGCGACCGCTCGAGTTCCAAGGAAGATGCCCACGGTGCTGATTTCCATGGTCTTCTTCCACACCTCCACTTCGATCTCAAGCATCGGCTTCGGATCGAGGATCCCAGCAATATTTACGAGAATGTCGAGCCGTCCAAAGTGGTTCTCTGTCTCTTCGATCACCTTAGTCCATTGATCTTCATCGGTGACGTCGAGGTGCAGGTAGATAGCGTCGTGACCGGCGTCTCGCAGTTCTTGAGCCGACTTTTCTCCAACTTCATCTTGAACATCAGTGATTACTACACCACGTCCACCCTCTTCAAGAAAACGCCATACCGTAGCGCCACCGAACCCCATCAGTTGGTCTTTTGAACAAGCGGCAGAACCTGTTAGTAAGGCTACCTGTCCGTCGAATCGGTTCGGATATCGGTTGTCAGCAGGGGTTGTCATTTTTCGAGTGTCCGGAATATCTGGGTAAGTAGTTGAACGCAGGCAGTTTAACCGCGTACATGGTCACCACGAGTCAGTTTCCGCTACGAGTTCTGTACAGCAATTACCAAATTTGGAAGCAACAAGCCGTAGACACCAACCAACACCAGTGCTTCACCTACGAGATGGCGCTTGCTATCCCTGAACAAAATCAGAGCAGGAATCAGCAGCAATACAGTTATGAATACCAGAGCGAAAAGGTAAACGGGGCTTGGGGCCGGATGGATTGAAATTGCTCTGTCTGGAAGGATCGCGTGAATTGCGAGTGCCAGTCCAATCGCTAGGATATTCCAAACCAGGAACGCGACTAGGCCTGCGTACGTTATCAAGTTCGACACCTTGGATTCCGCGGCTCGTTCTCTCAGTGCGTTTGGTGGACGAAATACCAGTAGGAGTGCCATGTGGGTAACGAACACCATCCCCATCAAGGCACCGGCAATCATGCCAGCAATCACTGTTCGCAGCGGATCGTCCAACTACTCTTCTCGAATTCCCGGAACTGGCTCTGCAAGAAACGCCGACCTATGGTAAACGCTCGTCAGAAGCAAATGCCATGCAGTGCCAAGTTCTTTCGAGGGCGGAACTGTAAACATCGATGGTCCCGCACCGCACATAAATACATCTGTGGCACCGAGCGAATGTAACAGCCCTACCTGATCGGACCATCCATCGAACAACTCGTCGCCAATGGTTCCGAATTGATTGAAGAAGAATTCGGGCGGACAGTCCCCTTCCGATCTGATCCGGGCAGCCAGTTTGTGAGTCAGATTTCCTCGGGTGTACAAATTTGGAGTTACGTGGGCGAACACGTTCGCCGTTTTTTGAGTGGGTTGTTCGAGGTCAATGTTCGGGTAGAGGACCAACACACGCCCTATTGGTGCATCCGCAATGGGTGTTACTTCCTCACCTCGACCTTGTACAAGCGATGTACCGCCTCGGACCAGAAACGGCACATCACTGCCTATTTTTGCTGCGATCTCTGTCAGCTCATCTAGACTGAGATCCAGAGTCCACAACTGGTTTAGTCCTCGAAGCACGGCAGCGGCGTCCGTCGAGCCTCCACCAAGCCCACCTGAGACCGGGATATTCTTACTGATATCGATCCTGACTTCTGGTTTCCGTCCAACCTCATCCGCAAGTACCTGTGCTGCTTTACCTGCAAGGTTGATCTCAGATGAAATGGATTGGTCATCACACTCAATGGTCAGCGTGTCGGCTTCTGAAATTACAACGTCATCCGACAGATCGACGGTTTGCATGACCGAAGCGAGATTGTGGTAACCGTCTCTCCGTTTTCCAATTATTTCGAGTGTCAGATTAATCTTGGCGTAGGCTGACTCAACAATCTGGTCATTAGCCATTTCGTCGACCTCGTTTCCGTCGCACCGATCCAGCTACCTGTTTTGGTCTGTCTGCCTCAACCCAGACGTCATAGAGAATTTGCCACTCATCCAGACCCAATGTTGATGGCCGTCTGGTCGTTTCCAGGTTCGCTTTCTCCACGAGAGATCTCGCTTCGTCCAACGAGATAAAAAGACCGTCCGAAAGAGAGTTGTGGAGTTGCTTTCGGGGACTCTTGAACCCTGCCCGGGCGAGAGTGAAGAAATCATCTTCGCTCGCAAACCTGATCTTTGGTTTGTCGACAGGGGTCAACCTAATAACCGAGGAGTGCACTTTCGGCGGTGGGTTGAAACTTTCCGGTGGAGCGTCGACCACATGCTGAGGGTCGGCGTAAATCTGGACTGCTAGCGATAGCAGACTCATATCCCCCGGTGTTGCAGCCATGTCTTCGGCAACTTCGCGCTGGACCATGATCGTCATTGCCTGGGGTTTGCGGGTGGTTTCCAAGAAGTTGCGAGTAATCGGATTTGCCGCGTAGTAAGGAAGGTTTCCTACAACGATGAATTCGGATTCACGCAGCCACGGATCCAATTCAGGACCAAAAGTTCGAGCGTCGTCGTGTATGACACGAACGTTTGGGTCGCCTGAATATTTTTGATCCAGGCTTGCCGCGAGCTCGTCATCGAACTCGATCAGAATGAGGCGGTCAGACTTTTCGATCAGACCTGAAGTGATCGCGCCTCGACCGGGACCAATTTCAACTGTCACTCCGCTGTCAATCGGATCCACGGAATCTATAATCGCCTGTATGACGTTCTGATCAGTGAGAAAGTGTTGACCTAGTTTCTGGCGTGACACGATTGGTACTCTGAATTGGGCAGATACAGGTCTATGAATCTGATAAGACCGTGCACCCCAGTGTCGCCAGCAACTCGTGACGTAAATATCAGAAACGGCTCAAACCCGGCGTTCCCACGGCACCCGAGGTTTATCGCTTACCGCTGCTACCTTCCGGTCCTGACGGGGTTCACGAGGCCTCGCCGCGCAGGACCGAGTTCTCAACACCGAAATACTGACTTCAGTGGTCACGTGCATACAGTCTCGATAGGGGACTTCAGCCTCGCTGTAGCGGATTGCGAGTTCAGGGCACCGCTAACGCCCCGCCTAGCACGATCAGTTAAATCGTACTACTGTTCTCGCCAATCGTCGTTGTTTAGCAAGACCTATATACGAGCGGTTACCGATAGAATTTCGCCATGGCAAACAGCTCCGGACAATTCATTCCAATCACGAAAGCCGTTATACCCGTCGCAGGACTGGGCACCAGGTTTCTGCCGGCGACTCGGACTATTCCTAAGCCGTTATTACCGATCTTGAATGTTCCGGTGATTGAGTACGCCATAAGAGAAGTTGTCGCGGCCGGAATCACAGATGTGGCCCTCGTGATGTCTCCAGGTATGGAGGCGGTATCCGATTACTTCGGACACCAGGCAGTCCTCGAACGAGAACTTCGAGATCGAGGTCGCGATGAACTACTGGCCGAGCAGTTAGAAATTGCTGGTCTTGCATCTGTGACTGCTGTTTACCAGGACGTTCCTAAAGGACCGGGGCACGCAGTTCTTCAAGCCCGTGAATTTTGTGATGACGCGCCGTTCGTTCTCGTGTTCCCTGACGATGTAATTTTCGGTCCAGTGTCAGCAACGGAGCAGCTTATGCAGGTTTACCGCGAACACGGTGGATCGGTGATAGCAGTTCTCCCTGCCGATGAAGACGACATTCCCAGAAAGGGTATTGTTGGCGGAAGTGATCCAGACTCAAACGGCGTTATGACCGTTTCTGAACTTGTTGAAAAACCTGCGTTAGAAGATGCGCCAAGCAATCTGGGAATCGTTGCACGATACGTTCTCGACAACGGAGTATTCGACTATCTTGCAGAAGAGCGGGCAGGTGCTGGTGGAGAGATTCAAATCACTGACGCTATAGAGTCATTGCTTGGGAAATCTCCGATTCATGCTCGGCAGCTCGACGGATTCCATGCCGACACTGGAAACCCACAGGGAATGCTCGACGCAGCGGTTTACGTTGAATCCAGAAACAACCCTGATGCGGCTGCGAGACTAAAGTCGATCATCGACGGCTAAGCTCGACGCAAGTTTGGCGACAACCAGAGCGCAAGCATTCCGACAGAGAAGACGGCTATTCCGGCTATTGTGAGTGCTTCTTGAACGCCGAAGTACTCCCCTAGAGCACCAAGACCAAGGTGCCCTACCCAACCAAATCCGATTGCAAACAGCCAGGCTCCGACTGCCCTCCCTCGCATTGAGTCAGGCACGTTGAGTTGCAGCAGAATCCATTGCATCGCATCGAACGCTGCTGCTGAGGCGCCCACTCCCATAATCGCGATCAGAGCGAAAACGTAAGAGCCCGGTGCGGCAAACGTAGCTACGGTCGTTCCGTAGAACAGTGCGATCAATCCGAGCAAGAGCCCCTTGCGTCGGAAGTCACCGAGAAACATAAGGAACAGTGAACCGAGTACAGACCCTACACCTGCCATCATGGTGAGTGTGCCCAGACCTGAGGCGTCGACTTTCAGTACTTCATCAGCGACCGAGGGCATAATGGCCTGGTACGCAAAGCCGAATATTTCGACAAATACGGCAGAAATCAGGACAACTCTTACTACAGGAATGTCTGCCATTATCTTGAGACCGTCGAAAACGTCTCTCAGCACGGATGATGAGCGCTCTGAAACGGCCGATGCAGTATTACCAGTTGTAAGGAAGGCTAACGCTCCACCAAGAGCGAAGATCGCGCCAGCGCTAATAAATGTCACAGGAACGCCAAGTTGCTCGATGGTTATTCCACTCGCAAGCGCCCCGACCGCACCAATCGCTCTCATGCCTGTCGACTGTACAGCTACCGCGTTCATTCGAACTTCTTTCGGGACTGAACCTGTCACTAATCCCTGGGTTGAAGGCAATTCGAACGAGTGACCGATACCCGAGAATGCGAGGACAACGAATACGAGCCAAAGGGGCTCGAGATTGTTGGTTGCTAGCAATGCCAGCACACCCAAGATCAGTGCTTTATAGATTCCAATCAAGAGCAGGATTGTGCCGCGTGAATATCTATCGGCAATAGCGCCCGCAATCGGAGCAGTCACCAGTTGAGGCGCTTGCCGAATGGCAAAAGTTGCAGCGGTTAGGAATACCGATTCGGTTTCAGCGAGAACGATCCAACCGGTTGCCAGACGCTCTGCCCAGTTTCCAAGCGACATCGTGACTGATGCAATCCAGACACGCCGGAATTGCGGATAGCTGAACGCGTTCAAATAGGATCGCTGTTTGCCGCGTGCAGTTGTCTCTGCCAATGAATTGGGCTAGTCGTCGAGAGAAAGAACAGCCATGAACGCCTCTTGAGGTACCTCGATGGACCCCACCATCTTCATACGGCGTTTCTTTCCCTTTTTCTGCTGCTCAAGCAGTTTTCGTTTCCGAGATACGTCACCGCCGTAACACTTGGCGAGAACGTTCTTTCGCAGGGCTTTCACATTAGTTCGTGCAACGATCTTTCCGCCAATGGCAGCCTGGATCGGAACAGCAAACATTTGTCGCGGAATCAGCTCCTTGAGTTTCGAAGCAAGCGCTCTGCCCTGTGATGCAGCATCGTTACGGTGGGTGATCATCGACAGCGCATCAACCGGTTCGTGATTCACCAGCACATCAAGTTTCACAAGATCAGCCGGGCGATTGTCGATCCTCGAGTAATCCATCGATGCGTAACCTTGGGTGCCAGATTTCAGTTTGTCGTGAAAGTCGACGAGGATTTCTGACAAAGGAATATCGTATTCAAGAAGTACTCGAGCACTTCGATTGTTGTCGTCTTCAGCGACCGATTCGAGGTACTCCATCTTCTTGTACTCGCCACGCTTGGTGGTCACGAGCTCCATGATCGCCCCGATGTATCGTGAAGGTGACACGATGGTCATGTTGACCCACGGTTCGTAGATCTCGTCGTATTGCTGGTTTTCTGGAAGTTTTGACGGGTTATCGACCGTGATAATTTCACCGTCTTTCAGCAATACTTCATAACTGACGCTTGGTGCGGTAGCGATAAGTCCGAGTCCGAACTCTCTTTCAAGTCGTTCCTGGATCACGTCCATGTGGAGCAGACCAAGGAATCCACATCTGAACCCGAAACCGAGAGCTGCTGAAGATTCCGCCTCGAACACCAGAGCAGCATCGTTCAAGCGAAGCTTTTCAAGTGCTTCTCGTAGCTCTGGAAAGTCCTCACCCTCAGTCGGGTAAATCCCGGTGAACACCATCGGATTCTGAGCTTCATATCCCGGCAACGAATCGGTTGCCGGATCCTCGGCGAGAGTCATGGTGTCACCGACGCTCACCGATCGAACATCCTTTAATCCAGTTGCGACATAACCGACTTCACCGGTCATCAGCCCGTTTGTTTTCTCCAGAACCGGACTGAAATATCCAGTCTCAAGCACATCGGCTTCTGAACCAGTTCCCATGAGCCTGATTTTGGCGTTTTTACCGAGCTTGCCGTGCATGACCCTGACGTAGGCAACCACACCTTTGAACTGGTCATACTTCGAGTCAAATATTAGAGCTCGAAGTGGTTCTTCTTCGTCCCCTGTTGGAGGTTCGACCAAATCGACTATGCGTTCGAGCAGATCGTGAACACCTTCGCCGGTTTTTGCCGAAACCTTAAGAATTTCTTCAGGCTTAAAACCAAATGCCTGTTCCAGCTCGGTCATCACCCGCTCTGGTTCTGCTGCGGGTAGGTCGAGCTTGTTGATGACCGGGATTATTTCGAGGTCGTGCTCAAGCGCGAGGTAAACATTGGCGAGCGTTTGCGCCTGGATTCCCTGGGTAGCGTCGACGAGTAGAACAGCACCTTCGCAGGCAGCGAGAGAACGAGAAACTTCGTATGAGAAGTCGACGTGCCCAGGGGTGTCGATCAAATTGAGTTGATAGTCGGTTCCGTCATCCGATTTGTAACCGAGACGAATAGCCTGGGCCTTGATCGTAATGCCGCGTTCCTGCTCCAACTCCATAGTGTCGAGGTGCTGGTCGGTCATGTTTCGTGCTGAGACTGCGCCAGTCAACTCGATCAGGCGGTCGGCGAGTGTCGACTTGCCATGATCAATGTGGGCGATGATGCAGAAGTTGCGGACGTGCTGTTGCGGCATAGACAACCAATTCTAGTTGCTGCCGACGAATAAACCGATAGTAAGTTTCAACTCGTTTGGTGTGACTTCACCGCCCAGTCAACTGATTACCGACCTCGCCTGAGAGCCATACCAGGGGTAACCCCCGTGTTTGTTCCCTTCTCAATTACTACCTGCCCGTTCACGATCACATAGTCGATACCGACCGGATAATGCTTAGGATCGTCCTTCGTAGCATCGGTCCTCACGGTGTCTGGATTGAAAACAACAATGTCGGCGCGGAAGCCGTCTTTAAGGACTCCGCGGTCCCTAAGACCAAGACGCTGCGCAGGGAACGAGGTCATCTTTCGGATCGCTTCGGGAAGTCTTAGATGCTTTTCAGCCCTCACGAATTCAGCTAACACAACAGGAAAACATCCGTAAGTTCTGGGGTTCGGGTATTCACCGAACACAATCGCATCCGACGCGATCATTCCATATGGGTGTGACACGAAGTCAGGCAAGGTTTGAGCGTTGGTTCCCGTACCAACCTCGCTTATTCCAAGTCGCTCTTCGTACAAAAGATCGAACAGGGCATCTGCCGGATCTTGCTCACGCATCTCTCCGATCTGCCAGATTGATTTACCGTCGTATTTGGCGTTGTGTGGTTCCCTGAAGTTGTGCAACCAGCGCTCCCGCCAGATTTCGTTTATATCCGACCGCGAGTTCATATCTCGCTTCATCTTCTTGCGGTCGTCGGGATTTGACAGTGCAGCCATCGTCCGTTCGGGACCACCATCTTTTGCCCAGAAAGGCAACTGGATGGTCACGGATGTGCCGGAATATGGATACGTGTAGCAATCGAAGGTAACGTCGACGCCTTCTGCCCTTGCATCTTCGACTAACCCAAGGTAATCCAGGTGCGATCCTTCGCCTTGTTTTGGTTGACGGAAATGGGTCAGATGGATTGGGATTCCTGACTTCCGGCCGATTTCAACGGCCTCATTCCAGGGTTCGTAGGTCCCTTTCTTTTTCAAAGAAGCCCGCGTGTGGGTGTGATAAAACCCACCCATGGTCGCTGTTTGTTCAGAGATGGCAATCAACTCTTCGGTTGAAGCGAATGCACCTGGCGGGTAATCGAGTCCAGTTGATAACCCCCAAGCCCCTTCTTCCATCGACTCACGAATTACCGCTTTCATGTCGGCGATTTGCGCCTTGGTCGCAGGCCGGTCTTCCCATCCCACTGACCAGATTCGCACCGGCGAATTTCCCAAAATGTAAGCAACGTTGACTGCGACTTTGTTGTCGTACTTGTTGAGCAATTCCTGGGTAGAAAGCCAGTCGGGTTCCGGCGGATACCAGTTCAATCCAGCATCAAGCCAGATATAACGCTCTAACTCTTCACGGGTTTTGAATGGTGCGTGTGATATTCCGTCGATTCCCACGAGCTCGGTGGTAACGCCTTGTCGCACTTTCGGATCGTGATGCGGCTCACCGAGAATCGTTAGACCCGCATGAGAGTGAAGATCAACGAAGCCAGGACAAACGATGTTGTTCTCGGCATCGATAACTTTCTCAGCGGGATAATCGTCGAGATTTATCGTCCCGCGTTTGATCTCTAGGGTGTTCTCGGAGACAAAAACAGAACCACGGAACCACGGCGATCCTGTCCCATCCATTATTCGAGCGTTGTGAATGAGTAATTGCAGCATAGAGCGGATGATAGCGATTCACTCACGCTACGGGTTGCCCTAAGATGCGCTCCAGCAAAATCCCAATCGTTATTTTTGACACAGGAAGCGAGATAGAACTTTTGAAAGTCGCAGTTGTTGGAGCAGGCGGAACCGGAGCGTACTACGGTGGCGCGCTAGCGAAAGACGGACACGATGTAACGATGATTGCCCGAGGTACACACCTCGACGCAATTCTCAAAAACGGTCTGCAACTTAACAGCGTTCTACTTGGCAATTTCAATCTAAAAACAGCCGCAACTAACGATATGGATTCCGTCGGACCGGTAGATCTCGTCATTTTCGCTGTGAAGAGCTGGGGGACCGACGCTGCCATTGCTGCAATGGGTGGTCTAGTCGGCGAAGACACGATGATCATTTCGACCCAGAACGGAATTGACTCAGAGCGACTCCTGACTAAGGCATTCGGGGCTAAGAACGTTCTGGGTTGTACCGCAACTGTGTCAGCAATGATCGATGAACCGGGAGTTGTTTCTCAGAACGGTGGACCCGGATCACTTGTTGTTGGTGAAATGACCGGTGGCAGTTCAGATCGCGTGACGAAGTTGGTTGAGGATTGCGTAAAAGCTGGTCTGGCAGCCGAAGCGCACGAGAACATCGTCGTGGCACTCTGGCAGAAGTTCGTATTTATTTGTGCGCTGTCAGGTATGACCGCACTGACTCGAAAGCCGATCGGTGAGATCTTCGCTCAACCGACGACAACAGAGATGTACCGGCAGGTGCTTTCTGAAGTAGCAGAAATCGGACGCGCCGAGGGCGTAAACCTACCTGAGTCGACGGTCGAAGACACGTTGGCGACTATCCAGGCACGTGAGCCGTTCATCATCGGTTCAATGGGTCACGATTTGATCGCTGGCAACCCCATCGAAATTGGGCTGCTGAACGGACGTGTGGTCGAGCTTGGGAAGAAGCACGGAATTTCGACGCCAGCGAACTTCGCAATCGAAGCGGCTCTTCGACCCCACGAAAACGGGGCATAGGACACTGTAGTTTGGTGTTAGTTCTCCAAATATGGAGGATAAGTCGTAAGCGTCATCCTGAACTTGATTCAGGATGACGGGCCAGTGTTGTAACGTCCGATCGAGACTTGACCCTTGGCTGGTTCAGGATGAAGTCTCAATCATCAGCTCTTCTCTTTAGTCAATAAGCCCAGTTTGTGGCTTCGTCCATGGTGCTCGGGCTGACCATTGCTTTGGTCGTGGAACACGCGAAACCGGGACATCAATAAACACAGGCTTGTTCATTTCGAGTGCTTTCGGAATAACGTTCTCAACATCGAACGGATCCTTCGCTCGAAGACCAACCGCTCCGTAAGCTTCAGCAAGCTTCACGAAGTCAGGGTTTACGAAATTTGTTTCGTAAGCACCGCCGAAATCATCATCGAGGTCTCGGGCGACGTTCCCGAAATGGCCGTCGTTGTAGATCACAGTTACCAGGTTGATTCCGTACTTGACCGCCGTTGAAATCTCGCCGGAGTTGTACATGAATCCACCGTCTCCAGAAACACAAATTACCGGCTTGTCGGGGTTTCCGTACTTCGCTCCAAGAGCAGTTGGGAATGCAAATCCAAGGTTGCCTGAGTAACCAGAATCGAGATATGTCTTCGGGTTCTCGGTTATCCACCGAGGGCGTGAGTAGTATCCGAGCTGGGTCATTCCGAACACGGTGATTGCTTCATTCGGGACTCCGGCTTGGAGCGCTTTTATGTAGTCCTCTTGAGGCTGATTGAGCTCATCTTCGCTGACAGCAAGCTTTTGCTGTATATCGGCAACTTCGGCGTCAGGTGAGTTCCATTTACCTCCGCCCTGCCGTTCAATTTCGGCAGCGAGTAGTGGGAGTGTTGCCTTCACGTCGCCGATAACTCCGAGAGAGTTCGCGTGGACGTGACCGATCATTTCTGGATCAACGTCAATGTGAACCAGTCGAGCATCACCACCAGCCTGGTTCCTCATCGAGAAACGGGTACCGATTCCAATAATCACGTCGGCGTCTTCGATGTATTCCTTCAGTAATCCTGCCGGTCCCAGTGATCCACCAAGAGCAAGCGGGTGTCGTTCGGAAATAGTTCCTTTACCGCCAGCAGACGTCATTACGGCAACACGCGCACGTTCGGCAAAGTCGACGAACTCAGCTTCCGCGTCAGAACGTGCAATACCGCCGCCTGCATAAATAACAGCCTTTCGTGCGTTCACGATTTCTTTCGCTGCCTGCTCAATTACGGACTGTTCAGGGACTTTACGAACTATCTGGGCAGGTTCGAGAAGCTCTACTTCTTCCCGTTCGACCATCGTTTCAGGAGGTAGTTCGAAGTGGACAGGACCGGGTCGGTCGGACTGTGCTTGCCTGAACGCCTCGTGAATTCCTTCTGGAACCTCGTGAGGTCGAAGCACTTGTTTCTGCCACTTGGTTACGGGATTGGTAATCTCCTTCTGGTCGTTGACCTCGTGAAGTCCACCAAAGTTTTTGCCAATCGTTGCTCGTGGGATTTGTCCCGCGATCATTACGACCGGGGACGAGCGTGAGAACGCGGTCGATAGACCACCACCAGCGTTGTAGATACCAGGCCCGGGCACGACAAGAACAACGCCCGGCTTGCCTGTTGTTCTGGCGTATCCATCTGCCATGTATGAGGTGGCCGTTTCGTTACGCGTCACGACGAATTTAATGCTCGGCTCGTTACGCAGTGCGTCGACAATTCCGTACATTTGGACACCAGGGAGTCCAAATATGACTTCGACCCCCTCGCGGACCAGTGACTGAACTAGTGCTTCTCCACCTGACAGCTTCGGCATTTGCTACCTCGTATGCGTGTTCAACGCGCTTATCGGACTAAATAGGTTTGATTGGCGCACGCAGGGTACTGCGGAGAGTCGCGGTTCGCTACAGGTCAGCAAGAGGATATTTAGCTCGTAGAACGCAATGCTTTTTACACAACGTATCGACGGATCGACCTAATAGTGGGCATGTGATCACCCGCACAAAGACCGATTTCGCGAGCGAAGTCGAGGGATCCGAGGATGGGTAGCGCAACCCCAGAACACCTGACCACCGAAGATCCCTCCAGCAAGGTCGGGAAATATCGAACGCAGAGCCCGCTACCCAGGTCAGTAGTCATCCTGAGCTCGTCGAAGGAACAAGTACGAGCTAAAGAACTGAGTCACCGGGACCGATCATGTACTTGACGCCCTGTCCTGCCGCGGAAACTTCGATGGCCTTTGCTGTGTCGGCTACTGAGTAACGTCCACTCACAACACCGGTGAAATCGAGATGTGGCAGGATTTCTAGCGCTTCGCCAAAAGCGTCACCAGCGCCGAACGCACCGCTTACTGTGATCTCCTTGTAGTGGAGGTCGTACAGGTCGACTGGAAGGCTGGATCCCTGCGGACTAACTCCGACAAGCACCAGGTTTCCACGTGGGCGAATGAGTTTCGATGTGTTCGCCACAAGCTGTGGCACTCCGACTGCTTCTGCTCCGATCTTCACCCCGTATCCGCCGGTGGTGTCCATAACGAGTTCAGTCAGATCATCAGAAGTCGGGTCGTTCAGAATGTTCGCACCGAACTGCTCACCCATGGCTCGTCGAGAATCATTTGGTTCAGACAGGATGATGTTTCCAGCACCTCGGTGTTTTAGGACACCAACGGTTAGCAGTCCGAGAAGACCACCACCAACTACGAGTGCGTCGCAACCTTCCTCGATCTCACCGAGCATGTTTAGAGTCGAAACAACACATGCTGTCGGCTCAGCCATTGCCGCAATTTCTGGATCGAGACCATCAGGGACGATATGAGCTTGTCGGTGGTCTACGAGAACGTATTCAGAGAATCCACCTGAGTAGCGTTTCTCTCGTTCGCAGTGCATTGCCGACCAAGTCAGACACCCCTGGCACTCGCCACACGCAGGATTAAGCGTGCATCCGATGATCTTCCCTAGCAGCGATTCGGGAACACCTTCACCAATCTTAACTACAGGTCCAACAAACTCGTGACCGAGGATTTCAGGTGGCGTAGCAGGAAAGAGTCCCTGCGTCTTGTGAATGTCGGTTCCACAAACTCCGCATGAGTGAAGTTTCAAGACTAATTCACTCGGACCCGGTTCCGGAATCGGAACCTCGTCGATTGTTATTTCGCTACCGCCGCGCCACGTTGCTTGAAGCATGTTTAGAAAGTTTCCAAGTTGTAGTTCAGTAAGTGGGAACTGATCTTAGTACGAGATTGGGGCAGTCGAAACTCTGCAACGTGTCAAAAAGAAAAACTCCCGGACGATTCGGAGTGAGTTTCGATTGTGAACGCTAATGCATGTCCATTTTTGTCTTCAATCCGACGGTAGAATTTTCCGGTTGTAGTCCACCTACCTCGTTCGATAGGAGTCCAAATGAAAATCACCGATATGAAAGTTGCCGTAATTGGCGGAGCGCCGGTAATTCGGATCACGACTGACGAGGGCATCGAAGGCATTGGCGCCGGTGAAACTTGGAAGCCGTTCCTGAAACCACACGTTGAGTTTTACCGGGACAAGATCATCGGACTCGACCCAACCGACGTTGAACGAGTGATGATTGGTATTAGACGTTGGGGTGCTTTCAAGCCATGGGGTACCGGCGTCAGCATTATCGAAATGGCCTTGTGGGACATTGCCGGTAAAGCTGCCGGACTACCGGTGTATAAGTTGCTTGGCGGAAAGATTCGTGACCGGGTTCAGGTCTACAACGGCAGCGTTCGGTTCCCGATGGATGGCAAAGAGCCAGAACATTACGCCGAGAACATGCGGCAAATGATGGACCACCCGTACAACTTCTCGATCATCAAACAAGGTGTTGCGTTCCACGGCGGGATGCAAAACGTAGAGGATTTCTACCACGGAACACCGGTTGACGTTCTGAGATACCCCAACCGCGGCCTAATCACCCACAAGGGCTTCAAATACATGATGGCTCGGATAGAAGCCATGCTTGATGTGGTTGGGGATGATGTTGGACTAGCACTCGATTGTGGTCCTGGTATGACCGTCCCCGATGCTTTAAAGCTCGCTAAAGAACTTGAAGGCTCGAACATCATGTGGCTCGAAGACATGGTTACTGGCGACTACACACCGTTCGTTCTCGCTGATCTGTACAAACAAATCACGCCTTACACCTCGACTCCAATTCACACTGGTGAGCAGATATATCTGCGTCAGAATTTTGTTGATTTGATCGAGCTAAACGCCGTAAACGTGCTTGGTCCAGATGTTGCCGACGTTGGCGGCATCGCAGAAATGAAGTTCATAGCGGAGTACGCAGACCTACACGGAATTTTGATTGCGCCACATGGAACCGGTGATGGTCTGATCGGTCTTGCCGTACAAACTCACCTTGCTGCTGTACTGCCGCACAACTTCATAGCGTTTGAGCTTCCTACTCCTGACCCAGCCTGGTGGCTCGACATCATGGAAGGCCACGAACAGTTTGCTGTCTCGGACAGTCACATCGACGTCCCCGATTCTCCAGGTCTTGGGCTGGCGTTCATCCCTGAAGAAGCAAAGAAATATCTGCGGGATGAAGACGCCGATTTCTTCGACGACTAGTCCAACCTCACTGAAAACTCCACCTCGTATCTGATTCGTCGCTGATTCAGGCGTAGAATTTCGCCGAATTATTTCGCGGAGTTAGCTGAGTGCGCTCCGGCACAGTAAAGAGCAGTTATGAAAATTACAGACATCAAGGTCGCAGTAATTGGCGACCATCCGGTAATCCGAATCACTACCGATGAGGGCATCGATGGTCTTGGCGGAGTTGAATCCCCACGAAACCAGGGATTCTTCAAGCCGCAGATCGAGTACTACAAGAACATGATCGTCGGTCTCGACCCGACCGACGTCGAGCGTGTCCTTCTCCACATACGTCGAGTAGGTGGGTTCAAGCCATGGGGTTCGGCTGTGAGTGCGATAGAAATCGCACTTTGGGATATCGCAGGTAAAGCGTTGAACGCACCTGTGTACAAACTGCTTGGCGGAAAAATCCGGGACAAGGTTCGTGTTTACAACGGCAACTATCGAAAAGGATTCGACGGTTACACACCTGAAGATTTCGCTGCCAACATGAAGTGGATGAAGGAGCTCCCTCAGAATTTCTCCATCATCAAACAGGGAATCGCCTTCCACGGGTCGCCGATGTTGAAGCACATGCCTGACTTCCAGTACGGCGAGTACGTCGAAGCCGACAAGTACGGCAACCGAGGTGTACTGACCGAAAAGGGATTCAACATTACCGTTGAGGCTGTCATCGCAATGAAGGAAGTTCTAGGCGATGAAGTCGGTCTAGCACTCGATTGTGGGCCAGGACTGACTGCTTCCGACACACTTCGTCTGGCGCAGGCATTGGAGCCGTACCACCTGATGTGGATGGAAGACACGATCACCGGTGATTACACACCTTACGTGCACCCGGAGTACTTCCTGCAGGTGACCCCGCATACTTCGACTCCTATCCACACCGGTGAACAGATTTACCTTCGCCATGGCTTCAAAGACCTGATCGAACAGCACGCGGTCGATGTCGTGGGTCCAGACCCAATGGATGTTGGTGGTATTTCAGAACTCAAGTGGATTGCCGAGTTTGCTGACCTTCACAACATCCAGATGGCTCCACACGGCACTGTCGATGGCTTGATTGGTCTTGCAGCCCACGTTCATGTAGGTGCAGCAATGCCGCAAAACTTCATTGCGTTCGAGCTCCCAAGCGGTAAACCCGAGTGGTGGTGGGACATTCTCGAAGGTATCGATGCCTACGAAGTGACCGACAGCTTCATCCCGGTCAACGACAATCCTGGATTGGGTATTTCGTTCCGGGTCGACGAAACTAAGCAGTACCTCCGAGAAGAGGATCAAGGCTTCTTCGACTAACCAGTGGCACATTAGGATTGCGTCGCGGGCCTTGGTGAAGGAACCTTCAACAGGTCGTGAGGTGACTCTAATAGGCAAATAAAAAGGGGACGGCAGATACCGTCCCCTTTTTATTTCGTCGAACTTGTATGTCTAGCTCTTAATTCGAGCGTTTGCTGAGATCTCTGACTGGTTCACACAGTATGGTGGCCAATCACCAGCAACTCCTGCTAGAACGTTCTCCACGCTCATCATCGCCATCTTCAGGCGGGTATCTCCAGTTGCACTGGCAACGTGGGGCATAATCATGCAGTTTTCTAGGGTCAACAACGGGTGGTCAGAAGGGATAGGTTCGGGCACCGTTACATCGAGAGCCGCACCGGCAATCTCTCCCGACTTCAACGCCTCGTAAAGATCGGCCTGATTGACCACAGGTCCGCGAGTGGTGTTGATGAGAATAGCGGTCTTCTTCATGAGCTTGAACTGATCCGCGCTCATAAGGTTTTCAGTGTCGGGTGTCAGTGGGTTGTGAAGTGAAACAAAGTCTGACCGCTCAAGCAGTTCTTCAAGAGAATCTACATATGTAGCCCCAAACTCTTCGTCACGTCGGTTCCGGTTGTAATAAATGACGTTCATATTGAATCCGGAAGCACGCTTTGCCATTTCGGATCCAATGCGCCCCATGCCAACGATCCCGAGCGTCTTATGGTGAATATCGGTTGCGAGATACGCCAGTGGATCGAAGTCACCCCACTCACCGCGCTTCACGATTCCAGGCAAGTCGTATGTTCGGCGAGCCATCGAAGCCAGCAGTGCGAACGCTTCGTCAGCTGTGCTTTCCGAAAGAATCCCCGGAGTATTGCAAACCGCTATGCCACGTTCGTTGGCAGCATTTACGTCGATGTTGTCGTAACCAACACCAAACTCTGCAATCACCTTTAGATTTGGGGCGGCATCCATCACTTCAGCATCAACCGCATTTGTGATGTGTGCGTAGAGGCCATCTACGTCTCGGACTGCCTCAACCAACGCAGTACGATCCGGAGAATCCTCTCCATCCCAAATTTCTACTTCGGCACCGCTCGCTTTCAGCTTTTCAGCGGCTTCAGGAAATGTTCGGCGTGTTACGAGGATCTTTGGCAATGTTGGGATGTCCTATCTGGCGTGAGTGGGCGGGAATGCGAGCGCGACGCTTCACGAGTTACCGATGCGCTGGGGCAAGGTAAGCAACGATTCATTTGCAGTCAATGTCTGTAAACGATTGGCCTCACTTTATCTCTGTGAATTTTGACAACCAGAGCCGAATTCAGTCAACGCGGTAAAACTAACTCGGAATTTTCAAAGTTGAAGAGGTTCACCTTCCGACACACATCAATTACATACCATACGCGCATTGATTTTAAGAACCGCACTGTCAATTCCATCGGTACCTAGTCGTATCATCAATTCCCGGTTTGATCTCCTAGAAATCCGATCCCTATAACAAATACTCATTATCAGAGTTAATCAACATTGCTTTTTACTCGTCACGGCATCAAAGCCTTCCTGCTGCTCACTTTCGTTTTCGCTCTGGTTGGCTGTTCCTCCAATGACCAGAACGACGACCAGAAGGTTCTTTACATTGGAGGCATCCCCGATCAAAACCTTTCGGTGCTCGAGGAGCGGTTCGGCGCAGTGGCAGAACACCTTTCTGAAGAACTAGGAATCTCTGTTGAGTACGTACCAGTCACTGAGTACGCGAGCTTGGTCACGGCATTCAGAAACGGGGATGTTCATCTTGCCTGGTTTGGTGGCTTGACCGGGTTACAGGCAATTGCATTCACACCTGGGTCTAAATCGATAGTTCAGCGTCCACGAGACCAAGAGTTCACCTCGGTGTTCATAGCTCATTCATCATTGGAAGCAGAATCGTTGGGAGACCTCGAGGGTTCCACATTTACATTTGGCTCAATCAACTCGACATCGGGGCACCTAATGCCACGATCTTTTTTGCTACAAGCCGGTATTGACCCCGAAACCAACTTTAGCGGTGTTCCAAACTTTTCCGGCTCGCATGACCTGACCTGGAAGCTGGTCGAGAGTGGCAGTTTCCAGGCCGGTGCCCTGAACTCAGCGGTGTGGGAGCGAGCAGTTTCACAAGGTAGTGTTGACCCGGAGTCTGTTCGTGTGATCCACGAGACTCCCAGCTACGTCGACTATCAATGGGTCGCACATGCAGACATCGACGAGGTATTTGGAGAGGGCTCCCTGGATCAGGTCACCGATTCAATTCTCTCGATTGCCGGAGATACCGATCGTGAGAACCGAATTCTCGAGTTGTTCGGGACGGAGTCATTCGTGCGAGTTCAGCCAAATTCATATGACGATCTTGAAGAAATTGCCCGTTCGCTAGACATGCTCCAATGAACAATAAACCTCCCGCATCGGTGGACACTTACCGGTTATGGGATGTCTCCAAGAACTTTGGTGACAGGCACGCGCTCGGTCCGGTCACTCTCGAGTTTCCTGGTGGTGAGAAAACGGCAATTATCGGTCCCAGTGGGGCCGGAAAAACGACTCTGCTTCGACTGATTGCTGGCGAGATCACACCGTCACAAGGGACTATTGAGCTCAGGGGAGCAAACCTTGAGTCTATCGATCGAACTCGTCGTTACCGAGAAGTCGGATTTATGCACCAGCAATTGGACCTCGTGCCTCAACTCTCAGCGCGTAAAAATATTGAAGCTGGTAACTCTGGACGATGGTCGATATTCCGAACAATCGCGAGTTTGATCTTGCCAGTAGCGGACGTTCGCTCGGAGCAGATCGGGAAGTTTCTCGGACTCGAGGGCCATTTGGATGAACGAACCTCGAGACTTTCAGGTGGACAGCAACAGCGCGTAGCACTTGCAAGGCTTCTCGTGCAGGCTCCTGCACTCTATCTTGCGGATGAGCCCGCATCCTCTCTGGATCCAGGGTTAACGGATATCGCGCTTCAAACACTTTGCGGGGTGCTACTTGACAAAGAGACGGCTGGATCAACTGTTATAGCGAATATCCACTCACCTGAACTGGCGACTCGCCATTTTGACCGAGTGATCGGCCTGAATCGCGGAGTAGTGGTGTTTGATAAACCCGCCAACCAGGTGACTCAAACTGACACAGCGTATGTCTATGACGGTGAAGACACTGACTCTTCCGGTACCAACGGCACCGCTGAGCCAGCGTTCAACTGGGGTAGAGATTGATGCCTAAGAGAATTGGAGTTGGTTTTGGCCTGAATACTCGCCTCGCATGGGTGGTGTTATTCGCTCTTTTGCTATTCGGTTCTCTCCTGTTTGTAGATTGGAGACACATTCCAAACAAAAATGCTGGTTCCGGCTTTGGAACATTGTTGACAGCATTCCTGGCACCAGACCTTTCGATTGAAAATCTTCAAAGGGTCACATCCGCAGTTTGGATCACAGTTTCGTACGCTGTCACTTCACTCTTTCTAGCGGCACTGATTGGCTTGCCACTTGGAGTCATCGCGTCCGGGGTGGTTATTGGTAGAAGCAAGCCATTGTTGCCTCTAGCAATTGCAACGAGAGCCTGGTTAGGTTTGACCAGATCTGTCCACGAGCTCATTTGGGCTTTGATTTTTGTAGCTGTAGTCGGATTGTCACCGGTAGCGGGAATAGCGGCGATTGCTTTGCCGTATTCGGGAATCATTGGCAGGATTTTCGCCGAACGATTACAAGATGTGCCTGATCCGCTAATTGTCTCTGTCGGCACTGCTGGTGCGAACGGGGTGCAATCACTCCTGTTGGTTCGAATTCCATCGGTCTTGCCTGACACCATTTCGTATCTGTTCTACAGACTCGAATGTGCCATTAGAACCGCCTCAGTTTTGAGCTTCGTCGGTCTGGGCGGAATTGGGTTCCAGGTGCACATAGCTATGAGTGACCTGAAATTCGACACCGTGGCGACTCTGTTCTATTCCTTGCTTTTGTTGATTCTTATAGTTGACCTCATGAGCCGGACCGTTCGAAGCAGGATCCTTTCATGAGAGATTTGCCGAGATCCACTGAACGATCTCCATATGCGACCACAGTCAAGCTTCCCGGACTGTTTTCGTTACTAACGGCAGTCGTGACCGTTGGTCTGATCGTTTCTTGTTGGGGATTTATATTTGCTGAATCCCAAGGCAAATCACCGCTTATTAGTGGTGAAACTTCTGAACGCGCGAGATTGATTTTCGGTCAACTTTTCGGATCAGAAACCTGGTCGTTCACGGGATCTCGGGTTCGAGAGATTGCGAGACTCGTCGCAGACACACTTGCAATGAGCGCAATAGCAGCTGCTATGGCGGCGATCTCAGTGTTCGTATTGCTACCTGTCGCTGCTCGAACTAACACTGAGGGGAGTTCTCGTTTTATTCGAATCCCGCTGTATTTGGCTGCGAGAGGATTATTCATATTTACTCGGGCGGTACCTGAGTTACTGTGGGCGCTAGTGGTCGTTTTTGTTTTGTCGCCGGGGATTTTCGCTGGTGGCGTGGCACTTGCGATTCACAACTTTGGAGTGATCGGCAGATTAGGAGCGGACACTGTTGAAGACGCTGAACAAGCCCCGTTAGTCGCGCTCAGAAGCTCTGGTGCTTCGGAAGCTCAAAGCTATCTTTCTGGAGTTGTGCCACTGATCGCCAGACAGCTCCTGACATTCATGTTCTATCGATGGGAAGTCATCATTAGAACTACCGCGGTTGTTGGATTCGTGGCTGCGTCAGGGATTGGGTACCAGCTGCGGGTCGACATGAATCTCTTCAGGTACCCCGAGGTCGGACAGCTCTTGATCGCCTACGTATTGATCGTTTGGGCGGTCGACTTAACATCGACTCTTGTACGGCGAGCTTTCAAGTAACTCTAAGAAGAGTGTTGGACGCGAAATCTGCTGGTGGGGGAGGTGGGACTCGAACCCACACGCCTGTTAAGGCACATGCTCCTAAGGCATGCGCGTCTGCCATTTCGCCACTCCCCCGACAGGTTACTTTGTGGACATCCGGAGACGAACAGCAAACCATTGTATGGACGCTATTGAGGTTGGGCTAGCCTCGTTGCTCCCACGATCCGCCATGTTTGTCCCAACGGTCGTGCAATTCGCTCACCGTCGATTCAGGAATATCAACTGAATCATTGACCATCGCTAGGTTCGACTCCATGTGGTGCGGACGCTGTGTGCCAACTATCGTGACATCTACCTCTTCGTGAGCGTATGTAAATCCGAGGGCAAGTTTGATGCGATCCCCTGGTGCGTCTATTAGGGGGCCATCAGATTGCATCTGCTCGGCTCGCTTGAAGTACTCGGATGTGTACTCAGGAATGTGGTTGTATGGTTTTGGATCAGCTGCAGCGCCCCACACGGCGTTACCAATTGGACGCTTGATGATCAGACCCATGTCTCGCTCTTCAACATCAGCAAACAGATTAGTTCTTGCCGATTGGTCGACTAGATTGAAGCTAGTTTGGAGGGTGTCGAAGAGTCCACTGGTTACTGCCCACTTGGCATTCTCGTTGTCACCTGAGTAGCCGATGTACCTCGTCTTCCCTGCAGCGTGCGCGTCTTGGAGCGCTCGAATTACGTCGCCTCGTTCGAGTACCTCCACGGTGCAAGAATGAAGCTGGACAAGGTCAACGTAGTCGGTCTTCATTCGCACGAGCGAGCGGTCGATCGAATCAATGATGAGTTCGTAGGTCCAGTCCTCGCCTTCGCCACGAGGTAATAAATGCCCCGCTTTTGTAGCCAGCACAAATTCGTCCCGGCGATCGGAAGCAACGAGTCCTATCAACTCTTCGCTGATGTTGTAACAAGCAGCGGTATCGAGGAAGTTCACTCCGCCATCAAGTGCTTTATTGACGACAGAACGCGCCTGTTCGACATCAGCCAGTTCGAGGTTGAACCCAACCTCGGACAAGCCAATTCCCAACCGTCCGACTTCAAGATCAGTTTTACCCAGACGTTTTCGTTCCATCGCCATCTCAGTTCTCCATCACACCGGGCTCATAAAGGTTATTTAGCAGGATTGTCAGATGGTACATTCATCGAATTGTCATAACAGATGAATCTGAATGGAGTTGCCGGTGTCTACCAAACCAAACGTAGTGCTTATGGTTGCCGACGACATGGGATACGGCGATTTCGGCCTGTACTCCGAAGGTCGAGTGAACACACCTGCGTTGGACGAGTTGGCCTCGGAAGGACTGAGATTCACGCAACACTACGCTGGCTCGGCGGTCTGTTCACCGTCCCGAGCGGCATTGTTGACCGGTCGCTACCCGATCAGGACAGGTGCGATCACTCCACAGGAAGTCCTCGGCAATGACCGTATTTCGCTTTCGGAATCAACTATCGCTGATTCGTTCAAAGCATCCGGTTACGCAACTGGGATGGTAGGTAAATGGCACAACGGCGCCCTTGACCCTCGCTTCCACCCGAACGCCAGGGGGTTCGATGAGTTTGCCGGTTTCCGAGGTGGCTGGGCAGATTATTACGAGTGGATACTCGACCGTAACGGTCAATTCGAACGGTCCGACGGGAGCTATTTAACCGATGTTCTTGCCGACGAGGCAGTTTCGTTTATCAACCGACACCAGGCAAATCCATTTTTCCTGATGGTGACCTGGAATGCGCCTCACTCACCGCTTCAGGCTCCAGAAGACGTAACAAAGAAGTACATCGACGCTGGATTCGAACGTGGAATTGCGATTATTTACGCCATGATCGAAGTGATGGATCGAGGAATCGGTAAGGTTCGTCAGGCGCTGAAAGATTCCGGGGTTGAAGACGATACGTTGCTGATGTTCACCAGCGATAACGGTCCAGCTTTCAACCATCGTTACGACCAGGTACCTGATGGCGTCTCGCTGGACGGTCGCAGATTTAACGCCGGCTTTGCAGGTGCCAAGGGTTCGATTTATGAAGGCGGTATTCGTGTCCCAATGATTGCACGTTGGGCGAATGGGCTGCCGCAAGACAGAGAGATAACCGACCAAATCTGTTTCACCGATTGGCTACCGACTCTGCTCTCGTTCACCGATGTAGGGAGAGTTGGAGAGAAACCACTAGATGGGCACGATTTCAGCAATGTTATTCGCGGAGATGAACGCCAAATGCCTCCGAACAGGTTCTGGCAATGGAACGGGGATTCACCTATCGGCACGACGAACGCAGCAATGCGCTACGGCGACTGGAAACTTGTTCGCCCCGCCCTGGATATTTCTTACGCCACCGAGACGGATAAAAAGCTTGCCGACGACTACATACTCAAAGACATCGAGTACAAATATCACCCGGAGAACATCCCCGAGATCTTTGACTGGCCTGAACCTGAAAAGGTAATTCCTGAAGCACCACAGCCTGAGCTATACAACCTTGCAAGTGATCCCGGCGAAGAGCACAACGTAGCTGAGCACAATCCTCAAATTATTACTCGGATGCGGACAGAGCTCGAGACATGGTTTGAGGAAGTCGAGTCTGAACGTCAGGCCATAGTCGAGTAAATAAGTGGTCCCTCCGCTTAGGTCGGGACGCGTCGCTACGCATGCCATGCAAGGAACAATCAGAACGAATCTACACGTGCGCCTGAAGCTCTTCAGTTATGTCATCCTGAGGCACTCGAAGGACGACACGAATTGAAACGCTAGAACAGCAAGTACGGTTCGTCTTCTACCTGGGTGAATTCGGTTGGCGGGTATTTCTCAAGCGCGTCAACATCAATTTCCGCTCCCCAACCTGGTCCATCTGGAATCGTGGCGAAACCGTTGGTGATGTCGATCGGGTTCGTCAGAACATCACCGTAACGGTCAAAGAACGAAACAAATATTTCCTGCATGAACGAGTTTGGAATACTCATTCCGAGATGCAGACTCGCAAGCGTTGAAATCGGACCATTCGAGTTATGCGGTGCGACGGGCACGTAGTGCGTGTCAGCCATATCTGCGATTTTGCGAATTTCAGTGAATCCGCCACAGTGGCATATATCGGGTTGAATCATTCGGACTGTATTGGTTGCCAAGAGTGGCCTGAACTCCCAACGGTTATAGAGCTGTTCACCGGTCGATACCGGTACGTTTACCGATCGCGCAAACTCTGCCATTGCTTCCACGTTGTCGTAGAGGATCGGCTCTTCCATCCAGGCAATGTTGAACTGTTCAAGTTCACGCGCCACCCGTCCCGCGCTCCAAGGGTCGATACGCGCACGAATATCTATCCCTATTTCAACATTCGGTCCGACCGCTTCCCTTACCGCAACAACTACTTCGACTCCGTGGCGGATACGTTCAGGTGTGATTACTTGGGGTCCACCAAATGGATAGAACTTGAGCGCGGTCCAGCCATCATCGGCCAACGCCCTTGCGGCCGCTGCGTATTTTTCTTTAGATTGACGAATCGGCGCGGCCTCAGGGTCGGGATCGGGGTTCGACTCTGTAGCTTCCTCGAACCATCCATTCGCGTAGACGCGCATCTTGTCGCGGTACTTTCCTCCCGCGAGTTCCCAAACAGGGATTCCCAGATACTTAGACTTAAGATCCCAGAGTGCAAGGTCAATTGCCGAAATCGCAGACATGGTCACCGCACCACCTGACCAAGTCACACGGCGAAACAGTGATGTCCATATCCAATCGATCCGACGCGGATCTTTGCCTTTTAGAAACTTCCCGAAGTCAAGAATTTCAGCTTCGAGCGCGGCGTCCTTGTATTGAAGAGAGCCTTCGCCCCACCCAGATATTCCTTTGTCAGTATCGATCCGTACAAACAGCCAGTTCGTGCCAGCAGTTTTGTGAACCGGTGTCGCCATTCGAAACACCTGGATGTCAGTAATCTTCAACGTCTCAACCTTTTCTTCAACTGGGCAATCGCATATTAGTTATCGCTACCCGCCCACTGGCATCCACTGGATGCAAACCGGTGCTGGTAGCTCGAGAATGCTTCCGGTTGGCGTAAGCGTTCCGTCGTCTTCGATTTTGAGAGTAACAACCGAGTCAGAATCCTGGTTCTCCGCGAGGATGAACCGTCCGTCCGGGGTCACGGCGAAGTTTCGAGGAGTGTTCCCCTGGGTCGACTCATTACCGATGTGAGCAAGAGTCCCATCGGATTGATCGATCGAGTAGATGGCCAGCGAGTCGTGCCCACGGTTTGAGCAGTACAAATACTTGCCGTCGATCGAAGTGTGAATGTCAGCCGTGTGGCTTACACCTTCCCAACCTTCGGGAAGAGTTGAAATCTTCTGCTTTTGAGTCAACGACCCGTCACTTGCGACGTCATAAACAGAAACAGTGTTCCCAAGCTCATTGTTCACATACACCCATTTGTTGTTTGGGTGGAATGTGAAATGACGCGGTCCCTCACCGGCATCGGAATCTACCGAAGCTTCAAGTGAAATCTTGCCATTTACGGCATCGAGATTGTAAGTCAGAACCTGATCCATACCAAGGTCGCAAATGTAAACCTTGTCGTTCGTCGAATTCAATGTGGCTGAATGGGCGTGTGCTTCTTGCTGTCTGCGTTCATTTACAGACGAACCTTCGTGCTGAACGAAGTCGGTTCCGGCATTGACCGAGCCGTCTTCGTTGACGGTATGAACAGACACGCTACCGCCAGCGTAATTGGCAACGACCACTGAAGAATCCGTCGCATCGACAACGAGGTGACACGGTCCAGGTCCCTGGGTCGACTGCTGGTTGATCTGGGTCAGTTCCCCGGTTTCTTTGTTGATGGAGAAAGCAGTGATACCACCCGAACCGTTGAAAGCACTCGTTTCAGAGATTGCGTATAGATGGTCGTTCGTGGGATCAAGTGCCACGAACGATGGATTCTCTAGTCCAGTGGCTGTAGAGACTTTGGTTACCTCACCCGTCTCGGCGTTCATCCGCAAGGTGTAGATACCTTCGGATCCAAGGCGAGTGTAAGTGCCGACAAATGCGAATAAATCTTTACTCATTGGAAAATTTCCGTTGCGTATATTGCTTGAATAATTAGTCGTCGAGAATCAAATCCTGGTCGATTTCAATTCCGAGTCCTGGTCCTTGAGGTAGAGCCATGTAACCCTCGCCGTCGAACTCAGGGGCATTGGCCATGATCGAGAATTTGTGTTTATAACTGCCAATTGGAGGATCGTTAAGGAGTTCCATGAACGGGGCGTTTCGCCACGATGCAACGAGATGCATGTGGGCAATCACTCCTATGTTTCCTCCACCATGGTGAGGAACGATCTCTTTGCCGTACAGCTCAGCAAGCACTCCAACTTTCCTCAGGTTTGTCATGCCATTCATGACCATGCTCTCTGGCTGAAGCAATCCATAAACGTCCTGCTCACAAATCTGAACGAATTCGTTAAGACCGGGATTGTTTTCACCACCAGCAATCGGCATTTCAACTTTGGCACTTAGTTCTGCCAACCCGTCGAAGTCGTAGCGCTTGAGAGGTTCCTCTAGCCAATACACACCAAGGTCCTGCAGTTCGACCGCAGTATCGTAGGCTCGTTGATGACTCCATCGAACTCCCGGTTGCCAGTCGCCACTCGACTGAGCCTGGTTTCCATCAACCATGATGGTCATGTCATCACCAACTGCTTCGCGAACCATTTCAACCGTTCGGATATCTTCTGAAATCGTGTCGTGGTGACAGCGCAGTTTGATTGCTTTCCAGCCCTGGTCTTGCAGCGACTTAGCTTGCTCAGCCCTCTCCTCAGGGGTCGAAAGTACAACCATGCTGGCATATGGAATCACTTTGTCTTTGACTCCACCCCACAGTTTGTACAGGGGCAAATTCGCTGCCTTGCCCATGATGTCCCACAGAGCCATGTCGACTCCGGCCACTCCCTGGTAGTGAATGTTCTGGGCGTAATAGTTAAGTGCGACCGCGTGCTGTTCTATTTCGAGCGCGTCCTTACCGACGAGGTAAGCCTTCACGCCGTCCAACAACATTGGATGCATTCCCGGACCAATACCGGTTATCCCGGCATCAGTGTGGACCTCAGTGTACGATCCACCACCAATATCGAACGACATTGTGCGACCCGGGCTCCATGCCGGTTCCAGTTCACCAACGTGTTCAACGGTGCGAAGGTTGACGATCTTTACATCGGTAACAGTTATGTTGCTGCTCAATGGGCACTCCAGACTGAGATTGCGAAACGCGGAAATCATAACTCCCTGAAACCCGTTTTACAGATCGGTTCTAGTCCGTAAACTTCCAGTCTCCGCCAAAACGACGTGAAAAGGTCTGGGTAATGACAACAACGGCTAGAAACGAAGAGACCGTCGATGTCCTGATTATTGGTGCAGGTGCCTCAGGTGCCGCTGCAGCAGCTTGGCTATCTGAAGCTGGATTCGCAGTGCTTTGCCTAGAACAGGGCTTCTGGCAGGATCCCTCGAAATATGCGTCCGCATCTCCAGACTACGAATTTGAGATGCTCACAAACTGGGCGATCGACCCAAACAAGCGCCAACGTCGTGAAGACTACCCGATCAATGTCGAGAATTCCCCGGTGCACCCCGTGATGTTCAACGGCGTCGGCGGAAGCACGATTCTGTGGAGTGCCCACACTCCCCGATTTCACCCATCGGATTTCCGTGTAAAAAGTCTCGATGGTGTTGCAGATGACTGGCCACTTACCTACGAGGAACTTGAAGAGTATTACGACCTCAACGATGAAGTGATGGGTTGCTCGGGAATTGCAGGTGATCCTGCTAACCCGCCTCGGAGTCCACGGCAAATGCCACCGTTGCCGATCGGCTCGGATGGGAAACGACTTACAGATGCTTTCGATGAATTGGGCTGGCACTGGTGGCCTTCGGACAGTTACATCAACTCCCAGCGATACGGGGAGGGACGAGATGCCTGTAATTACTGCGGACACAACCACATGGGTTGTTTTCAACGGGCTAAATCGAGTACAGATTTGACGTATTGGCCGAGGGCGTTGCGATCAGGAGCACAGATAAAAACGGGGGCCCGCGTACGGCGGATTACCGTAGACGAACACGAACGCGCCACAGGTGCTGACTACATAGACGCCAAAGGTAATGAGGTTCATCAGTCGGCTCGTTCCGTAATCCTGGCAGCAAACGGAATTGGAACTCCTCGAATCATGCTGAACTCCGCTTCCGATCAGCATCCGAATGGGTTGGCGAACTCCAGTGGACTTGTCGGAAAAAACCTGATGTTCCATCCATTCGCAATGATCACTGGTGTGTTCCCCGAAAAGATGAATACCTGGCGAGGACCGCTCAGCAACTTCGCGATGAGCCAAGAATTTTATGAGACAGACACCGACCGGGGATTCGTACGGGGCTACACCTACCAGTTCCAGAGAAGTTTGGGACCCGCGTGGGTCGCAAATGGTGGCTTCACCGATGCGATTCCGTGGGGTGAAAACCATCACAAAGAGCTTGAGAAAAGGCTCGGCAGCATGATGGGAATGGCAGTTATCGGCGAAGATTTGCCAGAAGAGCACAATCGTGTGGAGTTAGACCCCGATTTGACCGATGCCGATGGAATTCCAGCCCCGAAGCTTTTTTACACACTCAGCAAGAATTCTCGAGATCAACTTGATCACGCGATCGCAAACGCAAAGAAGGTGTTCGAAACAGCTGGAGCGGCGGAAGTTTTCGTCGATCCCATGATGGAACAGTCAGGGTGGCACCTCATGGGCACAGCCCGAATGGGAGATGATCCGAAAACAAGCGTGGTCGATAAATGGGGACAAGCACACGATGTCGACAATCTGTTCATTGTCGATGGCAGTGTCTTCGTAACCGGGGCAGCGGTAAACCCAACTCCAACGATTCAGGCGCTAGCTCTACGTACTGCAGATTACATAGTTGCTGAGCGAGAGGACTTGAAAGGCTAACCATGACAAGTACAAGAAGTATTTCAAGCGAACTGCTCTCGTCTTTGATGAACCGCCTGATTCCAGCCGTTGGCGATCTCCCTGCTGCCGGTGAGATGGGTCTCACAGAAGAAGTTCTCAGACTTGCAGGTGAACATCTCAGGTATTCCGCTCTGTTTACGTCGGGAATAAACGCACTCATTGAAAAAAGTGATGACTTCATAAATCTCTCGGGCAGCGATCAAGATTCGGTGATCAGAGAACTCGAGTCATCGTACCCAGTGGAGTTCGATGCAGTACGAACCCTCGTCTACATCGTGTACTACAAGGATGAACGGGTACACACCCGAATCGGTTGGGATTCACGCCCTCCGCAACCAGAAGGGAACGTGATGGAACCGTGGGACGAGTCAATTCTGGAAACCACGAAGAATCGTGAACCGTTTTGGCGCAAGGCTTAACTGCACTACGAGGTAATTCAATTTGGAACCAGTAATCAAAAACGAAAGCAACACAGGCAATCCGATCCTTGGACCTTGTGACGGTGTTTCAACGTATGTGATGTTGTATGTGAAACACCCGGTCGGCGGATCAAGCCCTGACCATGTTCACCCGTGGGAGCACCAGGCGTTCATCACTCAAGGCTCCGGTGTGTTGGTTTGCGGTGGCAAGGAATACCCGGTGAAGGAAGGCGATGCCGTTCTCGTGCCCGGGGGCGTCCAACACCAGTTCATCAATACCGGCGATATTCCGCTTCACCGCGTGACAGTCAATCCTGTCGAATCCGTCGGCAAGTAATAAGACTGACTATTTCACTTCTGTGAGTGTGAGCTCACCGTGTTCGACGGTGTAGACGTGGGTGGCTATCTCTTCAACGATAGCGGGATCGTGGCTGGCGCAAATAATCGTTCCGTCATACTCGTCCAGCGCGCCTAAAAGTTCATCGCGCGTTGAGGAATCGAGATGGTTCGTTGGCTCATCTAGAAGCAGCACATTATTGGGCTGAACAAGGAATTTAGCCAGCGCAACCCTGCTCTTCTCGCCACCGGAGAGCATCTCAATCTTTTTGTAGACGTCGTCCGAACTGAACAGGAAACGTCCCAAAATTCCACGTAGATCGCCATCCGGCTGATCACCAGCGGATTCTCTTACCGATTCCAATATCGTAAAAGCACGATTTAGCGATTCGTCCTGATGTTGTGCGTAGTACCCGCGTCGCGACCGCTCAGACCAGTTGATGTCGCCTTCGAGTGGATCCACTTCTCCAGCGAGAATTCTCAAGAAAGTGCTCTTACCACCACCGTTGTGCCCGACAAGCGCGACTTTTTGACCTCTTTCGACTTCGAGTGACACGTCTAACAGAACCGGCAAATTGTCCCAATCGTGCGAAACCGATTCGGCTGACAACACGACCTGCTCAACTCGTCCGGTCGACTTGATTTGAAAGTGTGTCGTCTTAGCGTCAACCATCCGCTCGACGCGTTGCATGCGCTCTAGTGCCTTGATTCGGCTTTGCACCTGCCTGGCTTTGGTCGCTTTTGAACGGAACCGGGTGATGAACTGTTCCTGGCGAGCAATTTCTCGTTCTTGCCGGTCAGCAAGTGCATCCAGTTGTGCTTGCCGATCGGCTTTGGCTTCCAGAAAGTGCGAGTACGTTCCCTGGTACGAGGTGACTCCAGCTTGTCCCACATCGAGAATTCGTGTGCAGACGGATTCCAGGAAATCGCCATCATGCGTGACCATTAGGATTGCGCCCGGGTACTCGGAAAGTTCTTTGGCCAGCCATTTTTTTGACGCGGAATCAAGATGGTTGGTCGGTTCGTCCAGGAGAATGTTCGCATCACGTCGAATCAAGATTTTGGCGAGCGAGATACGCATACGCCAACCACCTGAAAAATCCCCGCAGGGTTTTGCGAGATCTTCTTGAGTAAAACCTAGACCGGTCGTGACTCGAGATATCGAAGAATCGACGGAATTCCCACCCAGTAGCTTGAATCTGTCGTGTGACCGATCTAGCTCAGTGGTTTGCGATTCGGCATCACCTTCCTCTAATAAGAGAAGATCTTCTAGTTCCTCGATTCGCTTACGCAACTGATCGAGTTCAGGGAGGGCCGTCCACATCTCATCGTATAACGATGAATCAAGGGAAACGTCTGACTCTTGCTGCAAATACGAAAGATCGCCGTCAGACACGCTCACTGCACCGGAAGTCACGGGTTCTCGGTCCGCGATCATCCGGAGCAAAGTGGTTTTACCAGCACCGTTCGGACCAACCACACCAACTTTTTCGCCGGACGACACGGTGAACGAAACCTGTCTGAGCAGGTCTCTACCACCGAACGATTTATTCAGATTTTCGACAACGATCAAAGTTGTGTGACCCGGATCTTCAAATTCACGTTTGATTCAAACCCAACAAATAATTCTCACATAACAATGGCGAGTGTCATAACAATTTTCTGAAAAAAAAGCCGGGCAGAAAAATCTACCCGGCTTGATTTGTCAGTTGAGCGAAAAGGGGTCGTATTAGTAGCTCTGTTGAGCACCCAGTTCGGTCGCCTTCTGCAAGGCTTCCGCAAGTTTTTCAACTGTTACATCACCAGATCGGGCTGTCGAAATCTGTATTGATTCCTGTTCGGCAAGAGCCTCGGCCAATGCTGGTAGTTTCGGTGCAGCGTCAATCGGGATCTGGATTACCCCGTGACGATCAGCTGCGATAAGGTCGCCAGGCTGAACGTAAACCCCACCAACATCTACAGGTACATTGAACGCTACTGCATGAACGTAACCGTGAGAAACGAGAGTCTCCTTCGCCCAGAACGGGAATCCCATTTCCTCGGCTTCTTTGAGATCACGAACTCCCCCGTCGGTTACCGCTCCAACACATCCAAGCCCCAGTGCGATGTTGCCCTGGATTTCACCCCACCACGATCCAACAATATTCGGGTAATCAAGGTCGTGAAGAACAACCATGCGAGGACCTGGAATGTCGAGGATTGCTTGCCAGTACTCGGTGCGTCCCAGTGCGCGTGGGGAGCGGTGACGAGCTGAAATAACACCAGTTACGGCGTAACCAACGTACGTGTCTTCGACCGGGGTAATCGATTTGACCTCAGGACGCATAAATCCTTCGGTTCGAGGCAAAATGTCGAGAAGCTCCAACGCGTTGGCGATGGTTGGAGTGTCGATCTTCCTAATTTGCGCCAACAACTCTTCTGAGAGTGGCCCGGCCTGGTCTGTCATCAAGTTCTCCCTGGGTAAATTTCGATATTCGAAAGTGGTTGGGGGAATAGTAACTCGTGAGACAAACAAATATTGCTCGATAAACAGAGAAAGGATCGAAATGGCTCCGAACCCTGCGCTGAGTTTCTTTCGAAAAGTTAGACGGCGATGTTCCAGTCCATTCGTCGACGGCGTCGTGCGCGTTCCACGGATTCTTTTCGACCACGTTCGATTCGCTGGGCGTGTTGCAAAACTTTCTCGGCCTTGCGCTGTTCCGTTCGAGCGCGGTCTCGCTCAATTTGGCCGACAGCGAACCGCACTTCATTGACCGCCTGAAAGTACTTCACTCGGGCTCGTTCAACTGAGATTGGCTTGTAGTTGAGCATCTTGACCTCTCGATAGAGTTTTCTGAGTAATTGGTAACTATCTGAGATCAATTCTCACAAGAAGTGAATATTGGGTTATTGGTGTCGACTGTTGTCTAAATCACGTCATTCGACAACGGTGTATTTCGCATTTCCGCATTTCACTTGGGAGTGAAATCGCGACCAAAGGAACATCCAAGGTTTCGGTTCTATTCACCGCCAATTTCGGCACCCTTAGTCGCCTCACAATTCATAGAAAATTCCTACGCAGCGTTTGGTGTAACACCATCATTAGGACTAGAATCGCCACGCTTCGGCAACAGGGTTGTCGCGACTGGCGTGCCACGACGGAGCAAGTACGGAGATTTGTATTAATGAACGGTACCGAGTTCATCGCTCACATCCTTAAACAGGAAGGCGTCACGGATATGACGTGCTTTCCGAGTAACGCGCTCATCGAAGCAGTCGCAAAAGAAGGCATACGCCCGGTGATGTTCCGCCACGAGCGTGGAGCCATCATGGCGGCTGACGGGTATAGCCGCGTCAGCGACGGTCAGAAGTTCGGTGTCGTCGCCATGCAGCACGCCGCTGGTGCAGAAAACTCCATGGGAGGGTTGGCACAGGCCTTCGGCGACAACGTTCCAATGCTTGTGTTGCCAGGTGGCTACCCGCTTGAACGGCGACACGTCCGACCGAACTTCCTCGCGACCGAAAGCTGGAAGAGTGTGGTCAAGTCGGCAGAGACGATCGATTCTCCTACGCAAATTGCTGACGTAATGCGCAGGGCATTCCAGGCACTTCGAAACGGAAACGGTGGTCCAGTAGTTGTCGAGATGACGCTCGACGTTTGCACCATGGAAGTTCCCGAAGAGGCAATGAACTACAGTTCACCAACTGCGAGAAAATCTGCACCTTCCAAAACTGACATTCAGGACGCAGTCAAAGCGTTACTGGCGGCCGACCGACCAATGATCTGGGCAGGTGCTGGTGTTCTGATGGCCGGAGCCACAGCTGAACTTGCTGAGTTTGCCGAATTGACCGATATTCCGGTATTTACGACGATGGAAGGCAAGTCTGCATACGACGAGCGACTCCCACTTTCACTCGGAGCTGGTAGTGGAGCCTGCACAGGTCACGCGTACGAATGGATCAACGAGAGCGATGCCGTTATCGGAATCGGCACGAGCCTCACGATCAACAACTACACACGCCGCGTTCCAGCTGGCAAGAAGAGTGTCATTCACAACACGATCAACCCTGATGACATCAACAAGGACACCCCGTCCGATATCGGGCTGATTGGCGATGCCAAACTCACCTTACAGGCTCTTATTGAAGAGGTAAAAGCCCAGATCGGTGAAGGCGGACGAGACACCGGCGTAAAGGCACGTATCGCCGCGGTACGTGAAAAGTGGATGGCAGAATGGGCTCCAATTCTCAACTCTGACGAAGCGCCACTGAATCCGTACCGCGTGATCAACGAGATCAACAAGAACCTCGATCACGAGAACAGTATCGTTACACACGATGCTGGTGGTCCTCGAGACTGCATGGTTCCTTTCTACACAGCAACGACCCCGCACAGCTACATCGGCTGGGGTAAGACAACCCACCTTGGGTTCGGAATCCCCGTGATGATCGGTGCCAAGCTGGCGAACCCCGACAAGTTCTGCCTGAACTACATGGGTGACGGTGCGTGGGGTATGTCGGGTACTGACGTGGAATCGGCTACTCGAGAAAACCTCCCGATCACGACTGTCCTTCTCAATAACGGCGGAATGGCAACCTACCCTGGTGGATTCCCAACGGCTCGCGAGAAGTACGGCGTTTCTCACATGATCGGTAATTACGCCAAGATCACCGAAGGTATGGGTGGTGTCGGGATCGAAGTTTCTCAGCCAGACGAGTTGGCACCTGCTATTCAGCGGGCACGTCGAGAAAACGCAGAAGGTAAAGCTGTTCTGATCGACATTCAGTCTAACTACGAATCCCGCAAGTCGTTCTTCGGTAAGTAGTCCTACTTCGATTAGGAATCTAAAAGCCCTCGGCAAAGCGCCGCGGGCTTTTTGTTTTGCCGGCTTTTCCCCCGGACCCCAAATCGGCAGTTTCGCACTCAGCCTAGCGTCACTTTCGCAAGTGACCTACACCTGCT
>CAYYMP010000004.1:0-4175 GCA_964472915.1 uncultured Dehalococcoidales bacterium
CTTCGGATGAGGCGGCAATGGTGACCGGTTCGATGATTACCGTAGACGGTGGAGCTGGAATGTAAGTGCCATGGCACTTTTGCGATTAGAGAGCGATCAATGACTTTTGCAGAGCCAGGTGACTACGAATTCATCGTCGAACGCAACGTTGAAATACCAATGCGTGACGGGACGATTTTGCGAGCTGACATTTGGCGACCAAAAACCGAGGGTAAACACCCGGTCCTGATCGAACGAACTCCGTACGACAAGACTTCGTCTTCAGAGTCAGGTCAGGGTGCTGGTGAGTATTACGCCTCCCACGGTTATGTGACCGTGGTTCAAGACGTTCGTGGACGCTTCGCTTCCGACGGTGATTTTTATCCGTTCAGGGACGATGGTGACGGTGAGCGACAGGACGGTTACGACACGGTTGAGTGGGCTGCCGAACAGTCGTGGTCGAATGGAAATATTGGCACCATTGGTGGTTCGTATTCTGGAGCGACTCAGTATCGAATGATTGGAGCCCAGCCACCTCACTTGAAGGCCCAGTTTGTGCGTCAAAGTTCATCCGATTATCACCGTGAATGGGTATATCGCAGTGGGGCGTATGAAGCTGGATTTAATACCAAGTGGACTATTACGCACACCACTTCGAACGCTCGAAAATATGCCGCTCCGGGTGCCGAAGATGAAGCTCAAGCGCGGATGGAAAACGCCTTCGAAAACTACCTCGACTGGGTAGAGAAATCCCCGATAGCTCCGTTTGAACCAACGGCCGGACTACATACCTGGTTCAACGACTGGATGGAACGTCCCGATTACAGCGCTTACTGGGATGAATTTTCGATTGTGCGCACATATGACAAGGTCCAAATTCCAGTCCATCACATTGGAAGCTGGTACGACTGTTTTCTCCGTGGAACTATCACGAACTACGAAGGTATGCGTGACAACGCACCGACAGCAGAAATCAGTGCTGCCCAGCGATTAACTATTGGTCCGTGGGTGCACAATCCGACACCTGCTGACATGCGTGAAGCTGGCGCAGTAGATTTCGGAGAAAGCGCGCCTCTAGGCTGGATGGAAACGAGGCGTCGTTGGTTCGATCACTGGCTGAAAGGGATCGACAATGGGGTTGAATCGGACAAGCCGGTGAAAGTGTTTACCATGGGTGAGAATCAGTGGCACGAATTTGACCAGTGGCCACCACTAGAAGTTGAGTACACCCCGTTCTACTTCAACGATTCGAGGACTGGCTCAGTCAGTTCGATAAATGATGGCGGACTCGGTGTGTCGAAACCCGAAAATGCCGCCAACCCAGACTCGTACGAGTCGGACCCACACAATCCGATACGGTCTTTCGGTGGTGGACACTTGGGTGAGGATTTTGGTCCGCAGGATCAACGTGGATACGAAGACCGAGTTCTGACCTACACGACCGATGTTTTGGATGAAGCTGTTCGGGTGACCGGGCCAGTCAAAGCGATGCTTCATGCCTCCTCTTCGGCAGTCGACACTGATTGGGTAGTTCGCGTCACGGATGTCCATCCTGATGGGACTTCAATGCTGATTTGCGACGGAATTCTTCGTGCGAGGTACAGAAACTCGTTTGAACAACCCGAATTTCTGACCCCTGGCGAGGTTTACGAGTTTGAAGTAGACCTCTGGGCAACGAGTCACTTGTTCAAGCCGGGGCATCGGATCAGGGTCGCGGTTGCGAGCAGTAGCTTCCCCAGATGGGACAGGAACTGGCAAACCGGTAAAAACAATGCCTTTGAATCTGAAGGTGTTGTGGCGACCAACCGCGTTTACAAAGATGCGGAGCGACCTTCCCACATCTTGCTGCCACTCCTCAAGTAGAAACACACCAGCGAACCCAACTCAAACCCTCACGTGCGTATACGTACGCGGGTCATGTGTGCCGTTTACACATGATTTCACTCTGAGATGAACTTAGCTTGGAAGTATGGGAACAGTCTCGGGACTCAGCACCAGTATGCGTCTACTTGCATTACAACTTCGAGTACTGCTGCTTGGATTTGCCATGGCAGCGGTGCTTTTTGTCGCACCTGCGAGTGATCACAACACGGTGTTCGCTTCTCAGATCGGCACGCTGGACGCGAATCCTGCATTTACCGGTATTGGTACGACTGTCACTGCCACAGTGTTCGACCCAGATTTGAATGCAACCGTTCTGCGAGAGTTCGAGTCGACTGACAACAGCAGCAATCCTTACGAACTGCCAAATGGGACCGCTGGGACGACCAAGGTTTTCAAGGTCACCCACACTTCAATTGGTGATTTCAACGCTGACGGATCCGTCAACGCTAACGATATTCAGATCAGCACCACCAAGGCGACAGTTCAGTGGGTGAACAAAGACGCTGGAACGTTCCAGGTAGGGTTGACGGAAACTGTGTCAGGTACAGAGGCCTTCACGGTCACGTACCGATCTGAGCATAAGGACACGACAACTGTCACTTTGCGAAGTCCTTCAGACGCAGATGGATTCACACTGACGCTTGAAGAAACCACTACAACATCTCACACCTTCGCTGCGACATTCAAGACGGGTGATGCGACCGCTTCCACAGGTGCATCGGATCCTAGTTCATCAACTCGACCGACTTTGAAAGTTGTAGATGGCGACTCGGTCACGATTGAATACGCAGACGCGAGCCCTGCAAAACTGATCAGCGAGGCAGTGGTTATCGATACCACAAAACCATCTGTCTCTATTACATCTCCGACCCATAAGGGATCGACCAGCAACGCGACGGCGTGGGGTCGAGCAGTTGTTACGGATGCGGCTTCAGGCGTTGAACTGAGTCAGATCAAGTTCCACGTTGATGTTGATAGAGATGGCGTGTTTGACGAACCAGGAGAGATGGTGACTGCTTCGGCGACCGAGTCTTCCCAGATAAACCAGGGGTGGAATGCTGTAGCGCTTCTCCCTGCACCGACTTCCGATGGCGCACTGAACTGGTACGTGACCGCCACAGACCGAGCATCGAATATTGGTAGGACCGATTCCGAGGCAACTACCGGCGACCAGAACCACACATACACGGTAGACACCTCACCGCCTGGTCTTGTTGAGGTAGTGCTGGGTCAAGCCTGGGATGCTACAGACGAAAAAACAGTGGATAACGTTTTGAACAGTGTGAAGGTGAAGTGGGGCGAGGACATCAAGGAATCCTTGATTGAGAAATCCCGCTTCATCATCAAGGGGCAAACCGCTAAGACCGCCACGATGGTCGAAGATATAAACGACACGGTTTGGCTTACGTTCGATGACATTCCTACTTCCCCGGAACGAATCACGATCTTGCCAGGGGCTGTTGCCGACAAGACCGAGTTCCCTTCGGAATTGAAAGAAATAATTCCGGTCGACAAACTCGGACCGAGACTGACCGTTGCGACTGACAGGGCTATAACGAATGGTCTTTTGACCATCACGGTTACGACCGTAGAGCCGATTACAGAAGATCCGACCGTGACGATCAATGGCGTTACCTTTGGCTCGGCAAAGCCGATCGGTACAAACCAGTGGTCAACCGAAGTGGACGGCACAACATTTACCGGCTCAGCTGCTGGTGACGGCGTAAAGAACGTCGAAGCTGCTGGATTCGACGCTGCGCTGAACATCGCTCGCGGTGGTCTGGCAGTCGAAGCTGCCGGGTATCCGACCGGAGCAGTCCAGTTTGATCTTGATACGGTCATCAAGTTGCCCGTGGTGCTGCCGGGTGATCGTGAGGTTGCCAAGGTTTCCAACCCACTAATTACGATTAGCTATCCCGATGAAATCGGTGAATACGCCGGTGATGCGCACTCAGGAGTAACTATCACGAGGACAATTCTTGACGGTGTCGATGTAACAGCTAATTTCACATCTGAGTCATCGTCCACGTGGACATTCAGGCCTGTGAATCTCGATAACGGAGAACACATTCTTGAGGTTGCCGCCCGCGACGATGCAGGTAACACGCACACACCGGTGGTGAGAGTATTCACCGTCGACGCTCCACTGCCAACGCCAACTCCAGTGCCGACCGAAACGCCCACACCAGCGCCGGTTGAGACGCAAGTACCTGCACCAACAGCTACTCCGATCGCAACAGCAGAGCCTTCGACTTCCGATGTCACACCGGAAGCTACTCCAGAGGTTAGTCCAACTCCTGAGTCGACACCTG
>CAYYMP010000004.1:4275-49370 GCA_964472915.1 uncultured Dehalococcoidales bacterium
GAGTCGACACCTGGAGAAACATCAGATCCAGAAGCAGCGCCAACTCCAGAAGGGGAGTCGGGAGACGCTGAGGAAGAACTCACTGACGAGGATATCCAGGCAACGGTTACCGCACTGCGTGCTGGAGATGAGCAGGCAGAAGCTGAACTATCTGATGATGAAATCGAGGCAACTGTCCAGGCGCTTCGTCTGCAGGATGGCGAAGACCTCTCCAGTAGCTCACTTGCACCTGAACCTGCTTTGACCGTATTCGGCTGCGCTGTACCGACTGGCGACAATCCAGAGGTACAGGCTGTAATCCCAGGTGCCGACTACATCATCATGGCAGTAGGGCTGGTAAGTCTTGTCGCCGCTCGGGTACGACCGAAGCGGCGTGACGACGAAGACTAAATAAACGGACCGCCCGGTCCCCAGTCATCCTTACCTGTTAGTCGTTTACGTATTGCCCTTAGCTGGCGCGGCATTTTCGCGTTCGACTCCCAGGTTTGATCGACGCCCTCGGTCGCTGGTTCAGGAGTGACGATCAACTCGATTAGGGTTGGCCCATCGGTCGCCATGATTTCTGCCATCGAGTTTTCGAACGATTCGAGGTCATCGAACCTGAAGGTGGCTTTGTACCCACACGCCTTTGCAGCATCGGCATACCGCACACCGGTTTCAGGCAAAGGTTGCCCGCCCGTGATCGCGTAGATTCCGTTGTTGAACACGAAATGATGAAAGTTCTTTGGTCCCATACCGGCAACGGTCGCAAGAGAACCCAGGTTCATCAAGAGCGAACCATCGCCATCCAGACAAAATACATTGCGATCAGGATCGCCAAGGGCAATACCAAGTGCCACTGATGATGCCTTGGACATTCCGTTTGAAATCCCCATATCAAGATCAGGGTGTTCTGAAACCTTGTTCCAGTAACCCGACTGGGTCATGGTTGTCACCGCAGCGGCTTCTCCGCGGTGTTCGTTGATTATTCTGCAAGCGTCGGCGTAGCTGATCATTACTCAATCTCCTCCGGCGCGTACTCGGTTCCTATCGCCACAGCGACTGGCATGTTTGTTTTCTCAGCACGCTCGAACGCTAGCGGGACGCGATCAAGGTCTTCATCCTCTTCGACAACAAAATATTCGACGCGCCACATGTGGAGATAGGGCTCGAGGAATACTGCTGCTGAGTCAGGAGTGTCACCTTTTCGGTTATGGCCTCGGTACCCGATGAACATTACGAGCGGGAGCCCAATCCCTATTGCCAGACCTCGCAGCGCATCGCCCGCTTCGTACAAACCAGCGTTCTGGATCGAAACCACAGGGCGCTTGCCAGCAACGTGGAGCCCGACAGCGATCGGAATAGCCTCTCCCTCACGGGCGACTGGTACCACAGTAATGGACTCTTCCGCTATTAACGCGTTGTACATGTTCGATGTTTCGGAGTCGGGCAAGGTCACGTAGTGAGTGACTCCGTGTTGAACGAGTTGTTCAACGACTTTCGAAGGGTGGAGTATTCCGTTTATCAACTAAAAATCCCGAGTTTCAAATATCTAACCGGCTGTTTGTTTTACCGGCTTCTTGGTGATTAGCAGCAAGATTATTCCAATTCCCGCCGCAACGGTGAACATTGGGAACGTACCTGAGTACGAACCTGAGAAATCGAAGATTAGACCTGCACCAATAGCTCCTATTGCTTGTCCGCCAGAAACGAACGGCTCGGTGATACCTCGAATGGCACCAAGGGAATTTCTTCCAAAGAAGTGAGCTACTGCCACAGGCGGGACTACAAGAAGACCACCAAGACCTATCCCGAAGACGATCGCTGCAACGAACGCCATTCCTGGCGAATCTACGAGTAAGAACAGCAATGCCGTTCCGCCGAGCCAACCGGCAGTCATCATGTATACGAGTCGTACTGGTAGGCGATCCATGAGACTGCCCCAGAAAATGCTCCCGATTGCTGAACCTCCCGCCATCACTGTTAGGGCGGAAGCTGCTACCGACGCACTGATGCCCTGGTCTCTCAGGAACGCAGCCTGGTGGATGTTTACACCAGTGTGAATGAAGAACACCAGTCCACCGACGAGTGCAATGCTCCACATCGCAGGAGAGCGCATTGCCTCGTGCAAAGTCCACTGGACTTCCTCTTCAGCCGCAGTTTTGGTGCCTGCAGGTTTGTCGGATGTGGGGGATGACTCAGATACGTCACCGTCAGGAGTCAAGCCCACATCTTCGGGTTTGTTGACAACGAATAAGAAGGTGAGTGGCAGAGCTATAACCCAGGCAGAAATGCCGATCCAGAACCATGCCATTCGCCAGTCACCGCCGGACGCGTTCATGAATAGCTGGGCAAAGAGTGGAAAGAGTCCCATGCCGAACGAGTGCATGACTCCGAGAATTGAAGAGGATCGACCGCGCATGCGCACGAACCATTGAGCAACCGCTGTCGAAGCTCCGATTTGAAGAGGTGCCTGAAACATGAGGCGACCGATTCCAAACAGCAAATAAAAGCTGATCGGGTTGCTGGTCCACCTTAAAGAAAGGATCACTGCGCCGAGCAGAATTACCGATCCGCTCATCAACGCCCTGGCTCCGTATCGTTGAAGAATCCATCCAGCGACAGGAGAAATGAACATCGAGGCAACACCCGAGGTGGCAGCAGCTCCAACGATAAGTGTTCGGCTCCAACCGAGGTCTTCACTCATTGGGAAGACAAACACCGCGATAGTCAGGGTTGCCGCAGCGTTACGCACGAACATCGTTGAACCGGCAGCCAACACTACAAGCCACCCGTAGAAGAACGGTGTGCGCTTGGCGAGTGCGGCTCGCGGGTCAGATGAAGGAGTCGAATTGGTCATTTTGGTGATGGGAAGTGGATGCTAGCAGTCGTAACCGGGACTTTCAGCACCAGAAATTGGTAATTGCTCTTATTAGAGATTCCGCCCAAATGACCGGTTCAACTTCTGCGAAGGAGTATGGCGGGAGTAAGATGGATTCCGCATTTTACGAATAACAACAACTCAACTCGCTTTAGAACCGATAATGACCACAAATTCTTCTTCGTTTAACGCTAGGAAATCGTTCGAAACCTCCGCAGGGACCGTCGACTACTACTCGCTCGAGTCACTCGAGCAGGCCGGTCTTGTTGACGTGGCAAAGACTCCGTACTCGATTCGAGTATTGATGGAGAACGCGTTGCGGAAAGCAGATGGCGGACCTGCAACCGACGATCATGTTCGACTAGTTGCCAGCTGGCGACCCGACAACAAACCGGTGAGCGAATTCCCATACATGCCTGGTCGAGTGGTCCTCCAAGACTTCACGGGTGTTCCGGTTGTTGTGGATATTGCCGCAATGCGAGACGCTGTGACGAACGCTGGCGGAGACGCATCGATCATCAACCCTATCGTGCGGTCCGACATGGTCATTGACCACTCGGTGCAGGTCGACAATTTCTCGACCACGGGTGCTCTTGCAATGAACATCGAGCGTGAGTTCGAGCGAAACACCGAGCGATATCAATTGTTGAAGTGGGCTCAAGGTGCGTTCGACAACTTGAAGATTGTTCCACCAGGAACAGGAATTGTTCACCAGGTGAACCTCGAGTTCCTGGCTGAAGCGATCCTCTCTGAGGACTCCGAGAACGGCAGGATTGCTTACCCGGACACATGTGTCGGTACCGACTCTCACACCACCATGGTCAACGGACTTGGAGTACTTGGCTGGGGTGTTGGTGGAATCGAAGCCGAGGCGGTGATGCTTGGTCAGCCTTACTACATGGTTGTGCCAGAGGTAGTAGGAGTGCGACTCGATGGCAGTTTGCCTGAAGGTGCCACCGCGACCGACCTGGTCTTGGCAATTGTTGAAATGCTGAGAGCTGAAGGTGTAGTTGAGAAGTTCGTAGAGTTCTACGGACCTGGACTTGACGCTTTGCCCCTGGCTGACCGGGCAACCATTGCGAACATGGCACCTGAGTACGGTGCTACATGTGGCTTCTTCCCAATCGATGATCAGACGCTGAAGTACATGCGCGACACCGGTCGATCTGATGACAATGTTGAGTTGGTTGAGAAGTACGCCAAGGCGAATTCGTTCTGGTACGACCCTTCATCTGATCCTGAATATACGGTTTCACTCAGCTTTGATTTGGGCGACACGATCCCTGCGATGGCAGGTCCAAAACGACCTCAGGACCGAATCTCACTTGGTGACGTAGGTGCGAACTTCAAAGCGTCGTTCAGCGACGCGTCTGAAGACAAAATTGATATTGACGTGGATGGAATAGCCGGACAGGTCGGCGATGGTTCTGTGGTGATCGCTGCGATTACCAGCTGCACAAACACCTCCAACCCTTCCGTTATGGTCGGCGCAGGACTGTTGGCTCGGAACGCCCGAGCAAAAGGCTTGAACCGTAAACCGTGGGTGAAGTCGAGTCTTGCACCTGGTTCCACAGTAGTTACCAGCTACCTCGAAGCTGCTGGTCTCGACAAAGATTTGGACGAACTCGGATTCAACACCGTTGGATACGGTTGCACTACCTGTATCGGTAACTCCGGTCCTCTTCCTCAAGCCGTAGCGGATGCTGTTGCCGACAACGATCTCACGGTGGCAGCGGTTCTGAGCGGAAACCGAAACTTTGAAGGTCGAGTCCACCCGCAGGTAAAAGCAAACTACCTTGCATCGCCAGTCCTGGTTGTCGCATATGCTCTCGCCGGTCGTGTTGATACCGATCTGGTTCGGGAACCTCTTGGACAGGACAATGACGGTAATGATGTCTTCCTGAAAGACATCTGGCCTTCCCAGGCTGATATAGCGAACACCATCGCTGACTCACTGACTGCTGACATGTTCAAACAACAGTATGGAGAAGTGTTCAAGGGACCAGAGGAGTGGCAGGCACTTCCTGCACCAACAGGTCTGAATTTCCAGTGGGACCGAGAGTCGACGTACATCCAGGAGCCTCCATACTTCGAGGACTTTGGCGACACGCCGGTCGAGCGGTCTGAAATCGTCAACGCACGTGTGCTCGTTTCGGTGGCCGACTCTGTCACCACCGATCACATATCACCCGCGGGTTCGATTCCACCGAGCGCTCCGGCGGGGCAATTCCTGGTGGGGAATGATGTGCCACGCCGAGACTTCAACTCGTACGGTTCGCGTCGCGGAAACCACGATGTGATGGTTCGTGGAACGTTCGGAAACATCAGGCTTCGTAACAAGCTCACACCTGACATGGAAGGTGACTGGACAATCCATCACCCGACCGGTGAGCAAATGCGAATCTACGAGGCATCGGAGAAATACCGATCCGAAGGTACTCCGCTTATTGTGCTGGCGGGCAAGGAGTACGGAACCGGTAGCTCACGTGACTGGGCTGCGAAGGGTCCGATGCTCCTGGGTGTTCGCGCTGCTATCGCCGAGAGCTTCGAGCGAATCCACAGATCCAACTTGATCGGAATGGGCGTTCTCCCGCTCGTGTTCACGAACGGTGAAAGTGCTGCAAGCCTGGGATTGGATGGTACTGAGGTATTCGACATCCCTGGCGTGGGAAACTCGGTTGAGCCGGGATCGACCATCACCGTGACTGCTACGTCGAGCGACGGGAAAGTGACCACTTTCGACGTGCTGGCACGAATCGATACAGCTATCGAAAACGAGTACTACAAGAACGGTGGACTGCTGCCGTATGTATTACGGCAAATGATTGCTGACGCATAAAGAGATTATTCGGCGGTGCATCCGGCACCGCCGAACTGTTTAACGCCAGGAATTTGATCCCCAGCGGTTTGAACGCGCCGATATAAGTTCGTGCTTTAAGGCTGGCATAAGCTCGGGGTAGATCCATTCGAAGCCGGTGTCTTGCAACTTGTTCGGGTACACACGTTGGCTATGGAGCATCGTTTCTTCGCCCATTTGGCCGAACATGAGCTTGAGCATCAGGCTCGGTACGGTTAACAAGGTTGGACGATGGAGGGTTTTCCCGATCGCACGCGTCATTTCTTCGTTCCGCACTGGTGAGGGTGCGGTGATGTTAACGGGACCTTCGATGTCTTCATTCCCAATGCAGAACGAGATTGCGTTGATGGCGTCTTGAAGAGTGATCCACGACCACCATTGGCGACCATTGCCAATCTTCCCGCCAAGCGCTGATTGGAAGATGAGTTGGACCTTACCGATGTAGCCGCCTCGGTGAGATAGCACAAGACCGAAGCGAGTGTTGACGGTCCGTATTCCGGCGCTCCTGGTTATGTCGCTCGCTTCTTCCCAACGGATTGCTGTATCTGCAAGAAATCCATCGCCGGGGCCAGATTCTTCAGTTAGCGGTTCTTCTCCCCGATTTCCGTAGTAGCCAACTGCTGAAGCGGAAATGAATACCGATGGAGGACTCGGAAGCGAAGCAAGAGCTTGTGCTAGCAAACGTGTTGAGCGAACCCGACTTTCTGAGATTAAAAGTTTGCGCTCGGCGCTCCATCGTTTGTCAGCAAGTGGCACTCCGCCGAGATTTATTGCCGCATCAATGTGCCCCAAACGTGAGGAATCGAACGCCCCGTGATCTGGATCCCATTGGAATTCGGTGGTTTTTGCGGACGTGTTGGCGGGACGACGAACCAGTTGTAGAACCTGGTGCCCGTCGTACAGGAGAGTGCGGACCAACTCTTGCCCGATTAGGCCGGACGCGCCGGAAATGAGAATTCGCATTTACTGTCCAATTACTGGCGACAACTGAGGTAATTCTAGTGCCTTGATCCTTCCGGCACTTTGTATTTCAGAAACGGAGATGTTGTGAATTCGGTTTCGCAATTTGACTGTGGATATCCGCAACGAGCAATTCCACGATCTCCCAATTGGACTCGCGTGATCGACCGATTCGACAAACCGGCTACCGGCTAATAATTACTTGTAGATCGGTGACAACGGAGGGGTAATGTCACAGGTACTTCGATTTCCAAACGGGGGAAAACGGCGAGTAGTTCGCCGAGTCGTACGACGTGGTGGCGCGAGCGCACGACGATCGCCTCGTCTCGCAAGTTCAAGTCGACCTACGAGAGTGATGCAACAGCCAATCACTCGTCGCACACGTGAACGTCCAGAGCTCGACGAGCCTGGAAAGATCACGGTCTACGGCAGCTTCGAGTTTGATATCGACCTCCACAACTGCCTGGATTCGATGGACAGCGTGATGATCGCTGGAACTGTGGAGAACCTGTCGGGCATGGTCGCAATGACCGCTATGTCCAAGGCTGAATTGGCTATTGTTGAGCTAAACCACGGTGGTCCACTTGCAGGGCTTGAAGTCGCTCGGGCAATCAGTGCCAACTCTCCTGCCACCGGCATCATGATTTACACACCCGCGATGGACCCACGTTCGTTCAAAGCCCTTTGGGTTTACGGATCGGAAAAGTGGTCAGTCATTACCAGGGCCTCACTCGCTAATCCTGCTCATATTCGAGCAACTGTCAAAAGTGCGGTACGTGGATTGACATGGACTGAACCCGGAGTTCAGCGACAGTGGTCAGAAATGGGGCAGCGCCCTCGATCTGTTGAAGATCGAAGGTCGCTAATTCGCACCGCCGCGTAACTCCAGAAAAATAAAACCCCGGAATTATTCCGGGGTTTTTCAATTGAGCAAAGGATCGCTCGTTATCCCTTGAGTCGTGCTAGCTCAGACGGTGGAAGTGGGAAAACCCAGCCGCGGTTCTTGATGATCGCCTGAGCGAGCTCTGGCGGGATAGCGACAATGATTTCCGGCTCAATAGAGAATCGCCCGGTGAATCCACCAATAGCGCTTCGGGCGTGAACTCCAGAATAGTTCTGGTCTTCACCATTCACAGCAAACTCACCTGCACCACCACCGAAGATGGTTTGCCAGCGCTGCGAGAACCCGTTCATGACCGCTGGTCCGCCATTGAATGCGACATCAGTCGATACAACCATTCCGAGGGCTTTCACGGTGTAAAGCACGTCGTTCAGGTCTCCACCTTCACCACCGCAGGTCAATCCCCAGTGGAGGCGTCGGATCATTGAGTTCGCCACCCACTCGGCTGCGTCCTGGCCTTCCTTGATTCGGTCTGGGTCGTCGTACATCTGACCAGGTCCGTAGCCGTGGCCAGACAGGTAGACCAACCCAGATTCGTGGAAGATAATCCCGCAAATGTTCGCGTCTTTCAGGTCTTTGACATCTTCTTCGAACGAGCCCATTTCAATTTTGAGCTCGTTGATCCTGTCGTAAACGTCGAAGTCCCGTTTCAAGTGGTCCGGGATTATCGAGTTGTCGTAAAAAGTTCCCATCGTTATTCCTTTGTTTGTTGCTTTGGGCTAAGACTTTTTTGCAATGTGACCTGAACATACGTGAGGTTCAGGCAGAATGAAGCAGCTCTTTAAGGTAGTTGGCGGCATCTGATAATGCCTGCGTAGAAGGTCGATTTCCACCGCCCTTGTTCTCATAGACGATAGAGATCGGCCCGTCGAAATTGGCGTTCTTCAGAGTTTGAACAATGCGGGGGTAGTCCAGCCATTGTTCATCTCCTGGCTCAGCGAAATAAAACTTTGCTCGGACCATATCGGCGATTGGTGCGACGGTTTCGATAGATTCATACAACTCTGGTTGCGCTTGATTGGCATGCAGTGAATGGTCGAAACCGCCCGATCCTGGAGAACCCTGGAATTGGCCCGTGTCTAGCACAACTTTGAGAGCAGGACTTTTCACCTCATCGACCATCCGCAGGATCTGCTGTCCCGTAGATGGAGTTGAACCGTGGTTGTGGTTGTGCAGGTAGACGTCGATCCCCGCGCCTGAGGCCATGTCGCAGATGGTTTGCACCTTGTCTTTGACCGCGTTAAACGTGAAATCCAAAGATTGACCGTCCACCACGCCATTTCCAGCCACACGCATTTTTGAAATGCCGAGATGCGGTAACGCTTCGATCAGCTGTTTTGCCGCCTCGATCTCACCTGGAATCACAGATATAGGATCCTGGAAATTGACGATCAACCCGCAGTAACCAAGCTGTACTCCTCGGCTATCGATCGAATGCGCGAGCTCCTGGAGGTAGGTGGGATCGTAGCTTGCGAGAAGGCGGTCTTCTATGTCGACTCCGGTGATTCCAAGTTTGGCAGCTAAATCGGCCGCCGCGTGGATGGTTCGGTCCGTGTTGTCGTGGATCTCCTTGAGCGAGAGGGCTTGCAGGTAGATTGGATTCATCGGATTCCCCGGCACCTACATCTCGTACTTTTCTAAGAGGGAGCGCAAGTATGTGTTTGCGAGTGGAACAGCTGAAGGCTCATCTAGTTCGTCTTGACCTTCAAAAACAATCGACATCCAGCCGTTGTAACCGACGTTCTTGATGATCGGCATGATCCGATCGTAGTCGAGCCACGCTTCTTCACCACTGGCGATTCTGTAAATCTTTGCCCGAACGTGAACGGCGCGTGGAGCAGATGTTTCGATCGATCCGTAGAAATTCCACTGGGGATCCTCTTCACCCCGAACACCGAACGAAGCACCTGGCGAGCCACGGTATTGACCCGTGTCCAGGATGTGGGAGTAGTAAGGGTTGTCTACGTCATCGAGCAATCGAATGACCTGGTCGCCTGTTGCCGGAATGCAACCGTGGTTGTGGTTGTGAAGACCGACAACAACACCTTTTGATTGTGCGTATTCGGCGACTTCTTTAGTGGACGAGACGAGTCGTGGCCATGCGGACTCTTCCGACTCTCCTTCAGGGAGCCAAGAACCGAACGCTCGCACCATAGGGATTCCCATTTTTGCTGCTACATCGATCCATTTCTTCATAAGGTCGATCTGCTCGCGCAGTTCTTCACCTTCTTTTCCGAAGTTGTTAGACACCCCGATGTAGCACATGTGCAAACCACGTTTGAGACAAGCCTGTTTGAGCTCTTCAAGGTAGTCATCGTCTGTTGATGCGAAGTGAGTGAAATGGAGGTCGACGCCGTCCATTTGAAGTTCATGTGCCTTGTCGATTATTCCGAGGAGATCGATCTTTCCGGCGTTGAAGGTGTCTCGGTAGGAGAGTGATTGCAAACTGAGCTTGATCATCTATTTTGCTTTCGAGGCATTCAGGTGTTGGTGATTGAATTGATCACACGATGGATGTTGTGCGGGAATGTAACACGCTGTGCGCCGGCGGGGAATGAATTCTGGCTGATCACGTCGGTTGAATGTACGGAATGGGAATCGGGCAATTCGACGGGAACGTTGTAAGCTTTCGCTCGTAAATTGCTCGGACAACATATTTATTAACGCCGCTGGCCAGAACCGTTAGATGAAAAAAATCGATTCACACTTACATGTTTGGGCGCATGAGCCCGAGAAATATCCGTACCGTCCAGGACAGGATGAACCGACTGCGCGTGGTGACGCCGAGTTCTTGCTGGGGCTAATGGACGGATCGGACATAGCGGGATCGTTGATTGTCCAACCGATAGTCCATGGCTTCGACCACACATACGTTGATGAAACACTACAGAAATGGCCAGACCGTTTCATCGGCATGTGTCTTGTGAACCCGCAAGACGACGATCCTGTAGCCATGCTTGGTGATCTCGTTGGTCGAGGGTACAGAGGTGTCAGGTTCAATCCTGGGCTCTGGCGAGAAGGTGAGCGGATGGATGGAGAGGTCGGGCGCGCACTCTACAAAAGGGCTGGTGAACTCGGTACACCTGTCGGATTCTTAGTGAGTCCGCATAATTTCGATGAGATCGAAAATCTCGCAGAGGAATTCCCTGAAACTCCGGCAATCATCGATCACTTTGGCCACTGTGTGCCATCGACAGACGGATCGGATGTTCCAGAGTTCGAACGACTGGTTTCAATGGCTGTGCACCCCAACCTGAACGTGAAACTGTCGGAGTTCCCAAGGGCATCGAATCAGGAGTATCCGTACATCGATCTCTTTGGTTGGACTCACAGATTGATCGAAGCGTACGGCGCTGAACGACTAATGTGGGGTACTGATTTCCCGTTCATTGTCGAGCAGGCTGGGTATGACCGCGGGTGGACAATCGCTGATGAAATCGAACCTGCGATCGGACCTGGTCTTTCAGACAACATTCTTGGCGGAACCGCCGAGAGACTCTTCGGAACCTGGTGGTAAATTGTCCTGATTTTTGCGTTGTTGTTGTGGGAGCAGTTACCCCTGCCGCATCAACGCGTATAAAGTTTCACCACTCCACGGAACCAACTTAACTAAACGCTCCCGAGAACAGAAATGACCAGCCACCCAATCCCGTCTTCCGCACCTGATGCAGTCAAGCGAATGACTGACGCAGCCAACGCATTTTTGAACACGCTTGATGATTCGAAGAAGGCTGAAGCTTCGTTCGAGTTTGCCGGTGACGAGCGTTACCTGTGGGCGTACACGCCGATAGATCGAAACGGTCTGCGTGTTCGAGACATGACCGACGAACAGCGCAAAGCAGCGTTCATGTTGATGGACACAGGGTACTCAGCTCGCGGTGCAGCAACGGCTCATCGGATCATTGAGCTGGAAGCGATTCTTGGTGAGTGGGAGAAAATATCAAACAATATTTCTCAGTGGGAGCGCTCACCCGAACGATATTGGTTCAGTGTCTTTGGCACACCTGGTAGTGTCGACGAGCCGTGGGGTTTCCGAGTTGGTGGGCACCACATTGCGCTGTCTGCAAACGTGATCAACGGTGAGCAGGTGTCGATTCTGCCACTGTTCTTTGGAGCAAACCCGGCAAAGATTCGACACGGCGAACGCAAAGGTGAACGAACACTAATCGAGGAAGAAGATTGGGCCCGGTCACTTGTTACTTCATTACCGTCCGATCAACAGAAAATCGCTGTTGTAGACGAGGTTGCGCCTGCCGATATATTGACCACCAATGTGCGCTCGGCTGATCCTGATGCCGCTCCGAAGGGAATCGGTTTCGTTGACCTTGGTGACCCACAGCGAGAGCAGCTTGTTGCATTGGTGAAACACTACGTGACCCGCGCCGCCGACGACCTTGCCTCGAACTACTGGACAGAGCTTGAGAAGACCGGATTCGATGATATGGCGTTTGCATGGGCAGGATCGAGAGATGTTGGGGCAGGCCACTACTACTCGATCAAGCATCCGCGATTCTTGATTGAGTACGACAACACTCAGAACGACGCGAACCACATCCACTCCGTACTTCGTGACTATGCACACGACTGGGGTGAGGACTTGTTGGCTGCTCATTACCGAGCTAGCCACTAGATAACGCGACCATGGTCATCGAGTCCACATACCTGGAAAATGACCGGTTTGGTTATTCGTGTTACGTGGTCGCTCTGCCTGCTTCGGATGAGCTGACCAAGCAGCTTTCAGTGATTGAAAAGGAAGCTGGTCAAACGCGTGCCAAAATCCCGTCACACATAACGGTTAAAGGAACTTTCTACGAACCGGTGAGCCTGACGGACGTGCTCGAATCCGTAGATCGTGTTGCGGCAGCATTTGGTCGCATTATTTTGCCGTCAGCGGGGAATGAGGTTTACGGAACGGAAAAATCCGCTGGATTCCGATTCATCCCGACCGACGACATTCAAATCCTTCACGACCAACTCGTAGCGGCAATTGAACCTTTGAGTAAATCGGCATACGTTGATGATCCATTCAGGTGTCATCTCAGCATCGTGGATACTGTTAGACCACCTGGCGTTGAGAGAGCCGTCGAGTTGGGACGCCAGATAGTTTTACCGAAGGCACTCGAGTTTCCATTCCTTGACACATACGGACGAGACGGAAACGCAACAGACGGTATATGGAAGCGCTTGTCGAGGATCGAATTGGCGAAAAATCAGTAGTCGGTCAAGGAAAACGTTGCCGCCTCATCGCACATGGATGAGACGGCAACGAATCAATCCCCGAGCGGAAGTTACGTTCAGGCTCCCACTCATGATGCTGAAGCCTACGAAGTGCAATCAAAGGTATTTCAGCAATATCCACCAATAACCGTAGATACCGAGTATCAGTAACTGGTGTGTTAGTGCTGAGTCTAAAGTAAAACTATTGATACTAGGTATCAATAACTAGAGGGCTTTCAGAAAGCAGTCGAAGAGCCAAATGAGGTGAGGCTAAACGACATTCCAGCGGGGAGTCGTACCACCTTCTGGGCCCCGTGAAGTTTCGTACAACACCCTGCCAGACTCGGAAATTGACGCTGGTGATTGCTCTACTTTGTCGCTTCCAGACCAGTTGCCCCAGTCGGCAGCACAGTTGTTACAGGTGTCGGATTCGTACGGGTTACCCGTCGAATGACAAGTTGGGCAAAACACCTGCATACCAGAATTGATTGCCGCTGCGTTCGGAAAAGTATCCGCTCCGCAACTAGGGCAGTTTGGTGCCGCTGTTGGCAAGAATCTGGGCGTGAGAACCCGGGCGCAAACTTTGCATGTGAAAGTAGGTCGGTCAGTGGTAGTCATGTTTGAGTTGCGAGCGTTTATCGAAAAGTACTAAGTGCTGATGATCCCGGTTATTTCACCGTCATCCGTGAGATCAATATCCCACGCATTAGGGTTCGACGGAAGACCCGGCAGCGTAATTATGTCACCGGCGAGGGCAACGATCTGCCTGGCACCAGCGAGGATACGAAGTTCCCTTATCGGAATTGTGTGTCCAGACGGCGCACCTTTCAGCTTTGGATCTGAAGAAAGTGACAAATGGGTCTTCGCCATGCAGACCGGAAAGTTCCAACCGTTGTCGGCGAATCTGCGAGCGGTCGTTCGAGTCATCGGGCCCCAGGAAACACCTTTCGCCTGGTAAAGCTCAGAAGCCTGTTTTTCGACCTTGTCGAAAAACGACTCATCGTCGTTGTAGAGAAGTTTCACGTCTGAAGGTTGATCTGCAGCGGCGACGACGCTTTCGGCTAGCGTCGTCATGCCAGCGCCACCCTCGGCAAATCCATTCGCTTCTTCGACCGCATATGCACCTGCGTCTTTGGCGACTTCCTTTATTAATTCCAATTCGTCCGATGTGTCGGTCGGGAACCTGTTGATGGCAACTACCGCAGGTAGACCGTACATCCCGACAATACGCAGAGCATTACGTAGGTTCGCTGCGCCTTTCCTGACAGCGTCGGTGTTTGGACTATCGATGTCCTTAATGGCAACTCCGCCATGCCATTTGAGGCCTCGGACGGTCGTCACGATGACCGCAGCTGCAGGTTCGGGACCGCCTTGCCGCACCTTGATGTCCATGAATTTCTGGAAACCAAGGTCTGCACCGAAGCCGGCTTCGGTTACAACGTAATCACCGCAGTTGACTGCGAGTTGATCCGCAAGGATTGACGAACATCCGTGAGCAATGTTCCCGAAAGGTCCCATGTGCACGATCGCCGGTTGACCTTCGACCGTTTGCGCAAGATTCGGTTTTATGGCGTCACGTAGTAGTGCCATCAGCGAACCGATTCCGCCGATATCTCGTGCTCGGACTGGAGTGACGTTGTCGTTTTTCCAACCAACAACGATGTCGCCGATTCGTTCTCGCAAATCATCGTATGAATCAGCAAGTGCGCAAATAGCCATTAGCTCAGAGGCTGCGTTTATGTCGAACCCGGCCTCACGAACTGGTCCGTTCAGTCGACCACCGCCACCTGTCATGATCGTTCTGAGTGCCCGGTCCTCCGCGTCGGTTACGCGTCTCCAGGTGATCCCGGAAGGCTCGAAATTATCGATGGCATGTCGGTAGACAGCATTGTCGACCATCGCTGCGAGCAGGTTGTGTGCCGAGGCGATTGCGTGAAAATCACCGGTGAAATGCAAGTTGATATCGGTCGCCGGTTGAACGGTCGACTTCCCTCCCCCGGTACCCCCACCTTTGTGTCCGAATACTGGCCCTAATGCTGGTTGGCGAATGGTCAGAACAGGCTTCTTGCCAATCTTGGCGAGACCCTGTGTCAGTCCAATGGCTGTTGTCGATTTTCCTTCGCCGGCGGGAGTTGGAGTTATTGCCGTAATGACGACCAGCTTTGCCTTTTCCTCAGCGGTCGGGAAGGCGTCGAGCGGGATTTTCGCTTTGTCGTTGCCATAGGGTTCGAGGGCATTAGGGGCGATGCCCATTTCGAGCGCGAGTTCACTAAGTTTTTTCATATTCCGAGTTGCGAGCGGATCAGATTAGTTCGTAAGCGCAAACGTAATGATTTTACTCTGTACTCAGAATGACGTCAGACCCAGTAGGCAGGCTTGTTGCTCAGCAGCCATTTGTAGCGTTCCCAACCAGCGAATATGGCGATGATTGTTACGGCGATGCCGATGATTAGACCGATTGGTCCGATGACCCAGGCTGGACCAGCTATCGCTATCCCGTATATGGCTATTTCGTTGACAAACCGAGTTCTGCCTGACACAGGCACGGCGACCTTTTTCTTGTCACCTGGCACCGAAAAAATTGCGTGGGACCCGACGATCAAGATTAGCGCCGGAATTGCAATCCACCATTGGTTGGTCAGGTGAGCGGCTGCCCACGGTCCGAAAATCCAAGCCAGCACCTCGGCCGCAAATCGGAAGAAACCTGAAGCGTAGTTGTCGAGCGGATTCGGGAGTTTTGTCGAAGCAGTTTGTTTGTTGGATTCCACAATGCCGGGGATTCTACACAGGGATGGGATTGTCGAGGCACCGGCAATTACTATTTGCTAATACCGGGAGTGGTAATCGGAGTCGAAGGCTTGGTCGCGAGGGTGACCGTCAGTGCTGCGACGAGACATGCTGCAGCCAGGACGTACAGAGAGCCAACGTAGGTTCCGGTACTGTCGAACACTCGACCAACTATCCACGGAGTTGCCATCATTCCCATTGCCATCGGGAATGCTGACATCCCAAGGATTGTCCCGAAGTGTTTACGACCGAAATATTCCCCGCGCATTGCGTGGAGCATCGGTGTTCTGCCACCAAAGCCGACACCCCAGAGAAGGGCAAACCCGACTGCCGCAGCATACGTTGTCGCTTCCGCAAGAAGGATTAGCGATGCTCCTTGACCGAGGATTAGAAAAGGCAAGACGGCCCGCTTATTCAGGCGATCACCGATAAATCCGCCGGCAAGCTGGAACCCGAACGACGAGAAGGCCATAACGGGAATGATTGTTGCCGCTGCAGCGTCCGAAAGATTGACACCGTTTGGTTCAGTCAACTGGAAGAAAATGTGTGAAGAGATTGCACCGACGGACAGGTTCGTGAATGTGTGGGTGATCGATATCGACCAAAACGCACGAGTTCGCAACGCCTGCTCCGGGGTGAAGTCGTGCTGTCGCGTAGCGCGAGGCGACTTGGTCTCCGATCCGCCGTCCTCAGCACTCGACTCGGTGTATTCGGGGGCTCGACGCCCAGCGACGTACGACAACGGTGGTCCTGCTGCCAGTGTGATCAAACCGATCACAAGTGTGGTGTCCCGCCATCCGTGAGTGTTGATTCCCCAAACGATCGCCGGAACGAAAACTCCTCCAAGGGATGATCCACCGATGACGAGTGCCATTGCCGTGGCGCGACGGTGAGGAAGCCAGGCATTAACTGCCGCCATTGAAGGGACGAATCCACCGATCGAGAATCCCAGTGAAATGATGAAATAAGCGGCGTAATACTGGAAAGGACCTTGGAGTTGGGAATAGAAGATCATTCCCACACCACCGAGCGTGAATCCTGCAAGGACCATCTTGCCGGTTCCGAATTTGTCGGTCATCCAACCTTCGATTGGACCGAACAAAGCGCCACCGAAGCGACCGAATGTTGCAACACCGGCGACAACGGCGCGAGACCAGCCGAATTCATCTTCTATTGCCCGGAACAGCGTGCTGGCAGCCTGAAAAGTTGGACCGGAACTGATGACCATGTTGACGGCACCAGCGATGGCGACCCACCAGCCGTAAAAGATCCCACCGACCTTCCCCTTTCGGGTTTGAGGCGATTGCTTGCTCATTTAATAAGTGCAGAACCTTTGGCTAGATTGGCGAATGTGGCATAGAGAGTACGACGTAGGGAGGTGTTAGTACATGCCCGAGCACTTGGATTTCAGAATTTCGCGAATTCATGTCCACTGAGTACAAATAGAGAGGTAACCTGTCGCCGAAGAACTACCAATTGCTCAATGCACAGGAACCACAATGAAGATAACTGAGATCACCTCGACGATTTTGCACGACCCAGAAGGGTATGTAATTCAGGACGCCACGATCCCGCCGATTGACCCGAACGCAAAGGGACGCAGCCAGCTGTTCGTTCAGATCCATACCGATGAAGGCACCGTCGGATTGGGAATTGCACCAGGTCAGCGGTCCATCAGATCAGTGATCCACGACAACTTGAGCGGTGTATTGATCGGTCAAGACCCGTTCATGATCGAGAAGCTCTGGCAGGACATGTTCTGGCGCGTTCGCGGTTTTGGTCGCAAAGGTGTCGCATTCCAGGCAATCGCTGCGATTGACATTGCGCTGTGGGACTTGAAAGGGAAAGTACTGGGCCAGCCGATATACCGTTTGCTCGGGCCGGCTCACGAAACAGTCCCGATTTACGGCTCGGGTGGTTGGACTAACTACTCGCAGGATGAACTCGTTGCGGAGCAAATGGGTTACGTCGAGCGAGGTATTCCTCGCGTGAAGATGAAGGTCGGCAAGGACTTTGGGCAGTCTGAAGCAGAAGATATCGACCGGCTTGAGGCAGTGCGACGAGCCGTGGGTGACGACGTTGAGATTTACGTTGACGCCAACAACGGCTACTACGCCAAACAGGCGATCAAGATGTCGCAAATATTTGAGCAATACGACGTGGGCTGGTTTGAAGAACCCGTACTCGCTGATGACATTCCAGGACTAGCTCAGGTAGCTTCGAACACGACGATTCCAGTCGCAACCGGCGAGCACGAATATACGAAGTACGGCTTCCGCGACTTGCTCGTAGCCGGTGGCGCAGACATTGTTCAACCGGATGTTCACCGCGTCACGGGAATCACTGAGTGGATGAAGGTCGCAGCCATGGCTGATGCGTTCAACCTGCCGGTTGCGCCACACGCTGTTTCGCTCGTTCACCTGCACTGTGCAATGGCGACTCCAAACCTCAAGGTTGTCGAAGTACTTGGTGCTGAAGAGCAGAGCTACGGGGTTTGGTGGACAGAGACTCCTCCATTTGACGGAGGCAACTGGAAGCCGTTTGACGACAGGCCAGGATTGGGACTGGAAATCAATCCCGACGCGCTGAAGAATAACGTGGTCGAGTAATTCGACCCCTGATTGGAGAAGTCCATGCCATCTGGAAACCGACTTGAAGGTAAGACAGCGATCGTTACCGGTGGGGCATCGGGTATTGGCGAAGCCACAACCCGGTTGTTTGTCGCAGAAGGTGCACGAGTGGTCATTGCTGACATCGATGATTCCAAGGGAAATGCTCTTGAACGCGAACTGAACCAGAACGGAAAGGTTGCGACCTATCGCAATTTTGACGTCACTAGCGAAAGTCGTTGGGTCGAAGTTGTCGACGAAATGATGGCTAAATGGGGGCGGCTCGACATTGTCGTGAACAACGCCGGGATGTCGGGAGCAAAGGGCAGGGCAACGGTCGAAGACACGATCGTAGAAAACTGGGATACGGTCTTCGCTGTGAACTCAACCGCCATCATGCTCGGAACCAAGACCGCTATTCCAGCGATGAGGCAGAACGGCGGCGGTTCAGTTGTGAACGTTTCATCGATTTTCGGGATTGTCGGTTCACCTGCAGGTGCCGCCTACCATGCGTCAAAAGGTGCGGCGAGGACGTTCAGCAAGGCTGCAGCAGTTCAGTATGCGAAGGACAACATTCGAGTGAACTCGGTTCATCCTGGATTCACCGACACGCCGATGACGCTCGATATCCATTCTCAAAAAGAAATCAGGGATGCTCGATTGGCGATGACTCCGTTGGGTCGGCTTGGACTTCCCAAAGACATCGCTTATGGGATTCTCTACCTGGCCTCCGATGAAGCTCAGTGGGTTACCGGCATCGAGCTAGTGATCGACGGTGGTGAAATCGCCTGGTAGTTTCGCCGAATCGACAGATCGTTAAATGAATCGGCTCCCGGTGTCCGCCGGGAGCCGATTTGCGTCAGAAATACAGACTAAGGTGCGGAAAAGGGGTACCGCTAGCTCATCATTCCGAGCGCGCCGATCATTGAGTCATCAGCGTTTTCGGCTGCTCGTGAGCCTTCCTTCAGACGCCCTGTGTCCTGGAGGTAAGCAAGTACGGCAAGGACACGTGCATGGGCTTTTGGCTGAGGCTGGAGTCGCATCTTCGAGAAGATCGAACCAATGTGTCGCTCAACAGTTCGGGGCTGAATGAAGAGCTCCTCAGCAATTGCTGCGTTCGCGAGTCCTCGTGCCATGCAGTCGAGTACTTCTCGCTCTCGCTCGGTAAGTTCAGATAAGAACGCACTTTCAGGGTTGTTCTGGGTTACAGCAAGCTTGGCAACGATTTCACTGGCGAGGTAGGTCTTACCTTCAGCTACATCCTTCACAGCCTGAACCAGATCCGACAGGCTCTGTAGTGACTGCTTGAGCAAATATGCCTTTCCTCGGACGTTGCCTTTGAGGAACTCTCGTACGAATTCGTCGTCATCGAACGCGGAGAGCAGTACGATCGCCATGTCAGGGTGCTTCTCACGAATGATGCGTGCCGCATCGACACCATGCAATCGCGGCATTCGACCGTCCATGATCACTACGTTCGGACCAAGGGTGTCCACAAGCGTCAGGGCTTCCTGTCCGTCACCGGCGAAACCCACGATTTCAATATCAGGGTCGGTGTTCAACAGCATGCCGTATGCCTGGCGCATGATTTCGTGGTCATCGACCATCAGCACCTTTATGTTGTTGGTTTCTGTAGTCACTTTGATTGCCCTCCACGGCCCAACGAATATGCGTACAAACGTTTACAAATAAATGATCAGACTGTCGGAGGTCGCAAAGTACATACGACCTTCCAACCGGTTAGTTCTTGTTGTTCTTCGGTCTGTGATGTGACCGATACGGGTTCGGCTTCAGAGACCGATCCACCCATTTCAGTGAATGACTCGCGAACGTAGTCAGGTGCGATCCATTCGCTGGTCGGATCTTCGTTCCAAGGTTCAGCGGCAAGGGTGATCGTTGCTTCACCATCGCTAGAGTTGTCGACTTCCCACACAACCAGTCCACCGCCAGGAATTGACTGTGGTGAAGCGAGGATGAGTTCGACAAGGATCTGCTGAGTGAGGGCGGAATCTGCGTATGACTTGACGCCTGATACGCCAGAATTCGATTCTCGGCGTGTTACGTCTATTTGAGCGACCTTGACTGCGGGAGCGGTGAGGTACTGGACTTTGTCCATGAGCTCAATCAGATCAATGTTCTCGGTAGTGCCAGGTTCGGCTTTGGCGAAATCCCAGATCCCGCGAGATAGATTTCGAGCCCGAATACTTGCCGACTCGATCATGTCGAGATAGCCACGTACTTTGCTTGTATCGGCTGACGAAAGTTCATGACCGCCTGAGTTGTCGATGGCTTCCTTTGCGAGCTCGGAGAAACCCATTGCGATCCCGATTGGCCCGTTTAGTTCGTGCGCAAGTCCTGATGAAATACGGCCGATCAGCTCGAATTTATGGGCTGCGGCGGGTGAAAGTAGAGATTGTCGGTTTTCGGGACTCAAGTCGTACGGCTCCTAGTTACTCGATACACCGAGCACGTTTAGTACGCGCCGCACTTGTTTGACCTGTATTGGCTTACGGAGAAGTGTTACGGGACCTAACTCCATAGCTTCATCAATTAGTTTTGAGTCGCCGACACCGGTCACGACCACCACGGGGGTTTTAAGATCTCGTGTTTCGAGTTCCTTTAGAAGCTCGATGCCGTTGCCACCTGGCATGATCAGGTCGAGGAAGATTGCTTGGAAGTCTGCCCGTACCATGGCGTCGATTCCAGTGGCAGCAGTTTCAGCTGTCGTCACCTGAAGGTCTTCTCCCTCAAGGACGGTGCTTAGAAGCTCGAGGATCTGGGGATCGTCATCTACAACCAACACGTTTCCTGCTGGTCCAGCGGTGGGTGCTTTAGCGAAAGTCCCAAGTCCATGAGCGGACCGAACGTATCCTCGCTGTTCCAGCAATTCCAAGGCCGCTCGAAGAGTGGTCAAAGAAACACCGTAGGTCCGCGCCATCGTGTGTTGGCTTGGGAGCTTGTCCCCATCTTTCACAACACCTGATTCGATTTGCTGTTGCAAATCGTCCGCCACGGTTACATACCGTAGGGCAGGGCTGTTTTGTTCGAGTCGTGAGACCATGACGTGGTGTTTTATCTATCAGTGTTATGTAGGTCTTTCGGAAGACCGATACACCGAAAGTTACCACGTCAAAATGTCGCAGTAGGTGGGGGTTAACACCCAAATTGCGAGTCCACACCCATTCCTGACCGAAGTTTCTACAGATCCTGACCTACGGAATCACTCAGCGGCGACTAGAGCTTTGCCGACAAATATGTCGTCCAGCGTCGACCCGCTTGGGAGTGAACCGCCGAGCAGAGAAACCACTGATGGCGCTACGTCGAAGAGTTTTCCTGAGAACACTTCGGTCGAAATGCTTAGTTGAAGACTTTCAGGCGCGATAAATGTGGTGAGAACTTCATTTACCGAGTGGGCCGAGGTGTCGTTTTCGATGTTTCCGTGGTCAGAGGTTATGACCATTACACGGCCATTTGCCGCTGCAGCGGTTGTCATTCGAACTAACGAATCGGCTGTTTCCCGGTATGCCTGTTTGGCTTCTTCGTACCTGGTAGGCAGAAGGTGCCCGACCATGTCGGGTGCGGCAATGTTGCAACAAACCAGCTTGCTGGCATTCGTAGAGATTGAGTTGATCACTGCATCTGTTACTTCAGGAGCGCGCATGCCCGGATGCTTGTAGAAGTCGGTGTCGGCGAGTACGCCGTCATCCTGACCGTGAGAAGGGATGACAGTTCTCTTCTCGTCGGTCCCCATGGTGGGTTCTTCGCGTCTCCCACGGAAGAAGTAGCCCATGTGTGAGGACTTCACACTTTCGGCAATGAGCTCGTATGCGGACTCATCAAAGGCTTCAGACCAACGCGCAAGAAAGTTGTCGACATGCGGTTCGGTTGGAAAAGCTACACGGACTCCAAATTGTTCTTCGAAGATCGGGTGGTACTCGGCAATCGCACAAACCTCGAGATTAAGGTCATGATCGAGCCAGCTTGCCTCCCAGGTCCGTCCGCTATTCTTGCCGTTCTCGACCAGGAAATCTTTTGCTCCAACGAGTGATCCAATTTTCGATCGCTGTCGATCGCTCCTGAAATTGAGATCGATGAACGCATCACCGGGTTCGATCATTGGGAGTGAAGTGTCAGCGCGCTGAATGATGATTGGTTCGATGTCCTGATCTGACACACCGTCTGAGTGAGCCTGCTCGACGAACGAACGCATTTCGTCGAAGTTGATGGCTTCCCTGCCGAGTGCGGTCACCATCAAGTCGAAGTCTGCTTTTGCTGCTTCTTCCCTGTAATCGCGGTCCATTGATGTCGAGCGGCCAACCACCCACGCGAGAGACTCTTCTGCGTCGTATTTTCCGAGCAGAGATTTCAGCTGTCCGATGAAATCACCTGAGCCATTTTTCTTTTCGGTGGACCCGTCGATCGCAGAGTCTCGTCCGTCGAGAATTGCCTGCATTTGAACATTCGCAGGCGCAACAGAATGTCTTGCGAATACCAGTTCGCAAAATGCTTCAAGATGGTTCCATGCGCTGTGAACGCGACCATCTCCTCCGCCAACTCCGGACAATAGAAAACAGAAGTTGATTTTCGAGTCTTTAGCTTTTGCGTTAGAGATGGTTTCGTTGATTGCTGCGTTCTCGAAAAACTCGCCAGATTCAATGGATTGGGTTATTTCTAACGGCAGTTGTGGCGCAAGACTGAGGTTTCCGATTTGCTGGTGACCGGTCTCGGAATTGCCCTGAACCGCAGGGTCAAGATCTTCGAAACCTGCCCAGATTCCGGCGGCTTCAGTCGGTATCGAAATGTTTGAGTTTCTTAGATCAGCTAAATTCCAGGCTGCGGCTGCCCACGGAACGTATCGCTTTGCGTCGGCAGTCTCGACGATTAGTTTTCGGATACGTTGAACAAACTCTTCCGAGATTTTTTCAGCACCTGCTTCGAGATCTCTAAGCCATGCCGTCGCATCGGCGGTGGAACTGCCAACCGGGACAGATTCTGAATGAACTGGATTCAGCAAATTCTTAGCCCAGCTTCGATCGCGTCCCTGGACTTCAGCGATATCTTCGAGTTCCTGTCTTTCTTGGTCGGTAAATTCGGACCAGACGTGTTCAATGATTTCAGCGGAGCGCTGGCGGTTGAAACCTAATCCATCTATTACAGCAAGGAGGGCTGTTTCAGCTTTTACGGGCAATGATCTTCCTCAGTGCAAATCTCAGTAGTTCGAACAATCAGATTATTTAGTTGGTAGGTCCCACGAAACCTCGATTTCGTGACCTACCAGAGTTTCAACTCCATTTTTGCTGAACCATCCACCTTCCACTTCGAGAGCATAGTGATAGCCAGCCGGCACGGAATATTCGTTAGCTTCAGTTGCACACCGCCCGCGCCATATTGCCCTCGACTCACCGTCGGTACGCGGACATGGGGTCATCGTTTTGAGCTGGATCGGCTTTCCATCTTCGTTCAGGTACGCGATATCGATTGGGAAGTAGGTGTTGAACATCCAGAACGGATTGAATTGTGACCCGGAGTAGACGAACAACATACCTTCCGACTGTCCGAGACTCTCTCGACACATCAATCCGCGTGATCGTTCTGCTGGTGTAATGGCAGTCTCGGCCGTGATTTCGTGTAATGTTCCGTTGATGCTGATCTCGACAACAGTAAGAGGCAAGATTTCCTGGGACACGTCCCGACAGTCGACGTTGTCTATGAAATTGACGTCAAGAGCGGGTTCGGACTCAGCGGAGCAGGCGCTGAAAATCAGCAATAACAGCGCCACAGGTATGAATTTCACCTTCGAATGGTAGCCGACAAACCGAACAACGAGCCGAGTTCGTCGCGCAGTTCAGACCGTATCCAAACCTCTGGGCGACCTGTCAATCCCCGTAGCTCAAACAAACCTTCCCCGATCGCCGCTTTCAAGATCAGGAGTTTCCGTTTCCAGTGGTCTGCCGACTCGATGATGACGTGGGCATCCGAGATGGAGACACTCATTCTCGGCTGGTACATGTTGGTCGCTACCGACTCCCCGTTTCTTGTCGGACTTCTTGGAGCACTCAGATTTAGCGGAACTTTGACGTCACCTTTTGTCGGGGTAATCGCTGACCGTGTGAATCGCAAGTTGTTGTTAATTGGCTTGCGGACAGGCGCCGGACTTTCCGCACTCGCGTTATTGATCCTGGCTGCTTTTGATGCGCTACAGCCGTGGCACGTGTTTGCGATCGCAAGTATTAGTGGGTTGATTCGACCCGCCGACAACGTCCTACGGCAATCACTCATTGCCGACACGGTCCCGCGTGAACTACTTATGAATGCGTCTGGACTCGCGAGAACTACACAGGACACAGCTAGGATCGTTGGTGCACTGCTTGGTGCTTCACTTTTGTCACGACTAGGAATCGGTTGGGCATATGTTGGAGTAACCGGGTTTTACACGGTAAGCGTGCTGGTTGGACTTGGAATATCTTCGATCAAAACCCGTTCGACCGACGCTTCAACAAACCCTATTGAGGAAATGAAAGAGGGTGTCCGATACATGCTCGACTCCTCGGTTATCAAGCCGATCATGTTCCTTGCTTTCCTCGTTAACGCGACAGCCTTCCCGTTGACCAATGGACTTTTGCCAGTTGTAGCGCGCGATGTTTATAACCACGACGAGAATGGTCTGGCAGTGATGGTTGCGACGTTCGCAATCGGAGCATTTATTGGATCAATATTGATGGCGATTTTCAGTCGTGTAGGTCGACCAGAACGATTCATGATGATCACGATGGTGGTGTGGTACGTGCTTTTAATCCTGTTCGCAGGTACCGATTCGAACGCTCAAGGCTTACCGCTGCTCGCTCTTATTGGCGCGTCTATCAGCTTCTGCATGATCGCGATGTCGGTGGTACTCATGACCTTTACGAGAACCGAAATGCGTGGACGAGTAATGGGTGTGAGAATGCTGGCCGTCTACGGTCTTCCAATGGGACTGGTGATTGGCGGTTGGCTGATCGAGCAAATCGGCGTTCGTTCGGCAATCACCTGGTACGCAATTGTTGGACTCGGGTTAACAGCGATGTCCGCCATCATTTGGCCAAGATTGATCCGAGGATTCCCAACCGACGGGCAACGTTGAGGAATAATCCCGAATTACTGCATGTGACCCCAAACATCGCTCAGTGAGGAGGGACGGTCGGAGCTTCTGCCGCGCATCTTTTCAAGGTTGTAGTCGAGACCAAGCCCTGGTCCATCTGGAACCCGAATGAATCCGTCTTCAACTTCATAAGGAGTGTCGAGGATTGAATCGTTGTCGCGGATGCCAACGGTTTCAATGTTGTATTCCTGGGCGTATGGAAAATTGTTGCTCGGTGCCAGCAAATGAGCGTGTGCTGCAGTCGATCCATATGGCTGGGTGTTGTGCGTGGTCATAGTCGCACCGTGCGCGGTAAGTACAGCCTCGATGCGTAAGAATTCGGTTATTCCTCCGACCTTCACCACGTCAGGCTGGACGATGTCGGGGCGGCCTTCTCGTATCAGGGTCAGGTGCTCCCAACGAGTAAACGAGTTTTCGCCTGACGCGATTGGGATATCCAGTGTATCGGCAACTTCCGCCATTCCCTGGTAGTTGCGAATGTGAACTGGCTCTTCGAAATGGAACACTCCGAGGTCTTCGAGTTGTTTACCGATTTCGATAGCGTGATGAACTGAATACGCGCTGTTTACGTCGACCATGATGTCGACTTCGTACCCGACCTCGTCCCGGATAGCTTTCACGGTCTCGATCGTCAAATCCCGAGGGTCATCTATTTTTCCGGGAACGGCTGAGTGCATTTTGTACGCCGAGTACCCATCGTCTCGGAAACGTGCGACCCGTTTTGCCTCATCTTTAGGTGCCATGTCCCGGGCAAGCGAACTGGCATAAACCTTGATCTTGTCCCGTCGTTTGCCACCGATCAAGTTGTAGATCGGCGTGTCGAGAGCTTTCCCTTTGAGGTCCCACAATGCCAGGTCAACACCAGATGCTGCCGTGAGTAGAGCACCCTGTGGACCTGCGACGGCGCCAGCTTTGAAAATGCTGTCCCAGATTTCCTCGGAATCGAACGGGCTCTTGCCTAGAATCAGTGGGGCGAAAATCGTCTCGACTGCGGCTTTTGAAAGATAGGGTGCTCGTCGAAAACACTCACCGAATCCGGTTAATCCTTCATCGGTGTGAAGAATGACGTAGGGGTACTCCTCGTCGAGCACGAGGCATTCGACTCTAGTTATCTTCATCTGGGAGTAAATCTTCCTTTTTCGGTCGATCAATATTGCCGACCATTTCTCTGAGTGAGCGCGGGATGGCGAAGATCGTTTTCTCTTCGCCCGGACCGACACGGTAGATGTTCTCAGGTGCGAGCTCGTCTATAACGGCTGTTACCTGCTTTTCCGGGGTTGACGCGCCGGAAGTAATCCCGACCTTCTTAACGCCTGAGACCCAGCTTCGGTCGAGTTCTTCAGGACCGTTAATCAAGTAAGCCGGAACACCCTTGTTTATTGCCACGTCTTTTAAGCGGTTGCAGTTTGAACTGTTATGGGCACCGATAACCAGCACCAGGTCGGTTATGTCAGCCAATTCTTCAGCTGCCGCCTGCCGATTTGTCGTGGCGTAGCAAATATCGTTTCTAACGATGGCTTCCGGATGTTTTTCCTGAATTTTCTCGACAGCTTTTGCCGTGTCTCGCACCGACAAAGTTGTTTGAGTTAAGACAGCAACTTCTGTGTCTTGTTCCCATTCAGGTAGAACCCAGTCACGTCGCTCATCGACCAGCTCCATGTCGGCTTGCCCGGTAGTTCCAATTACTTCCTGGTGCCCAACATGGCCGACAAGGACAATTTTCTTACCCTCTTTTGAATACTTTTTGGCTTCGTTGTGGACACGAGTCACCAGCGGGCAGGTGGCATCCATGACGGTAAGATTTTTCTTCGCAGCGGTTTCGTAGTCGGACGGCGGTGATCCGTGTGCCGAGAAGACGACAACCGAGTTGTCGGGGACCTCATCAACCTGTTCGACAGTAATTGCACCTTTGGCTTCTACGTCGGCGACCACTTTCGGGTTGTGGACGATTTGGTGTTTTACGTAAACCGGGGTGCCGTACTTTTGAATCGCCAGTTCAACGATGTTGACGGCCAGGTCGACGCCAGCGCAAAAACCGCGAGGACTCGCTAAGAAAATGTCCATTAAATAATCCAGGTTGCAAATTGAAAAATGCCGGTTCGCCCCCGACTTCGCTGAGTTCCAAGTATAGCCGCCGATGATGGTTAATTAATCAGCAGCGGTGAGCGATGCAGAGGAGTCGGAACCGGAAATTGCCTTCGAAGGATTGGACGCGACACGGGACAGAAGCAGAGAGGAAATAACGAACGCTACAGATACGGAAACAAGAATGATTTGATACCCGAGGTTTTCTGACACGTCGTTTAGGACATCAATCCCTAAGCCCGAAAAACGGGCCAGGGCGGCACCAGTCAGCGTCGCAACACTTGTGTACCCGAGTTCCTTGGCGGCTGATTGCTTGCTGACGAGGTCGTTGGCGACAGCCCAAGTCAGCGTTAGGAATAATCCGACTGCCAGTCCTATCAAGACACCGATGAGAAGGACTGGACCCAAAGAATCTACAAATAAAAGCAAAGAGGACGATATTGCGCCGAGAGTTCCTGCTATGAAGAAAAGTTTGTCTCGACCGAACCTATCCGCCATCAGTCCCGCCGGTAGCACGGTAATTCCGGCGGAACCGGCAATTATGACGACCAATTGGTCTGCGCCATTTGCCGGGTTTTCCAAACCGACAACATCTTGCAAAAAGAATAGCGCGTATATCTGCATCGATGACATGGCAGCAATCGCGAAGGCCAGTGCGACGAGAAAGAACAGGTAGTTTCGGGTTATCTGCACCTTCGGAGTTGTCATTTCTGCCACAGACCTGATTGCTGCAGTCGCTGCACCATTGGCGACTCTTGGCAGGAATACCCTTGTACCTCGTTTGGGTCGGAGAGACAGGACAGTCCACAACGTGCTAATGACCAGAACGGTCACTGCCAGGATGATCGAGTACCACATCCACTCAGGTGACTCTTCGTGGTCGTAGCGTGACATGAACTGGAAGACGATAACCGTGATTATTCCAGCCCCTAGTAGTCGCCAGAGATTCAGGACGCCTGCGGCTTCACCTCTCCGACTTGGGTGGACGTGGTCGATGATCAGGGCGTTTGCTGGGCCCTGCCCGAAATTACCGAAGAACTGCATTCCGACCACAATCAAAAAAAGTGTGGCGAACGTGCCAGCGTATCCAAACAAAATCGTCACTACCGCGAGTCCCATTCCGCCTATGAACAGGTAAGGCAATCTTCTGCCTGGTCTTGGCTCCCGATCGCTCAGGTTTCCTGCCAGCAGCTGAATGAACGCAGCAATACTCAAACCCGCCAGCGAAAGAAGCCCCAATGCGCCGTTCTTGTCGAGTTGATAGCCGAGAATTTCAACATTGCTTACCTCGAGGACCTCGATGACTTTGAACGGCAAGATGGCAGTTCCTATGCCTGTCCAAACGCCCGACAATCCAAAGGCATATAGGCTCAAATTGTTGAAGCTTCGAGGACCGATTCGATAGTCAGCAGCCGCGCGCTTGACTGGTGAACCCCAACCTCGTTTGCGAGGTCCAACCTTCGAAGCGCTTGATTGATTTTTTTGACGAAAGAATCTCAACGGAGTGTTTGTCGTTTCGGGTGAAGCGTAGTCTATTGCAAGATCATTAATGAGCCTGCTGGAGGTTACGTTGACAAGTCAGTTGCGATTTTACTGCTGGGCGCGTTGAAGCACATGTCAGAAAGCCCGTCGGGCTATCGAAGATTCTGGTGCTGAATATGAATACCGTGATTTCTTCAAGGAAGAGCTGTCCGAACAGGAGATTCGTGATCTCGCGGAGCTTTCATCCGTCGACGATATGTTCGCCTGGAAAAGTCCAAGTTCAAAGCCGTATCGACACCTCCAGGGCAACGCAAGCGACGACGAATTGATCGAGCTAATGATGGAGAACCCGCGCCTAATTAGACGCCCGATACTCACAGACGGTTCTACCGTGGTTCGTGGATTCAAAAAAGGTGCGTATGACGAACTGATCTAGTAACCGTTATTCGGAGAGCAATACCCATCGGGTTCATCAATTTAGGTGTTTGCACGTAATTGTTATGGATGCAGGACTGGGTAAGCGGGATTTGGTACGAAATATGCTTCCAACACGACAGAAGAATGTCGTTTTTTTAGGGGAGACTGGAATGCTTTATCTGAAATCTTGCCCAAGATGTGCAGGTGACGTTAACGGGGACAGTGACTCACATGGCTTGTACTTGAAGTGCTTGCAGTGTGGATTCAACAAGGATCTTTCACCTGAAATGGCGGCCAAGTTGCTCGCCCGAACAATGGTGAACACGGACGTGTCATACGAAGACCGCCAAGCTGCATAACAACTTGGTCTACATCCTTCAGCTTGATCAACGCAGCATCAAGCAGAAGAACCTGCATTGATTCATATCGTTTTCGGGGTTGGGTCACATCGTACCGATGGTAAGCTTTCGCCATGTCTGCACGGGTATCGAACAACGGCGAAAAATCAGATTCGCTCGTTTCTATTGACGCCGATCGCTCTACCGGCGTCTCCATCATCACTCTGAACAATCCTGACAGATTGAATTCTCTCGGTGCCCAGATGCTCCAAGATCTTGGAGATGCACTTGAGTCGGTCGCGAACGACGACGAAGTTAGAGCAGTAATACTTACCGGGGCCGGAAAGGCGTTTTGCTCGGGCGCTGACACCGACGAATTGATCGGTGGGTCATCAGACGGGCCCCACAAGCCGGGGCCAGAAGGTGCCGAAGGTCTAAGACGTGGGTTTAAAGCCGCACACCGCGTAATTCTTTCGGCCTACAACATGGAAAAGCCTGTCATAGCTGCCGTCAATGGTTCAGCTGTTGGCGCTGGTTTTGACCTCGCTTGTGCGTGTGACATCAGGATCGCCGCAAAGTCAGCGCGTTTCATGGCCGCCTATACCCATGTTGGTTTGTTCCCCGGATACGGCGGAACATGGCTTTATCCTCGCCTGCTAGGTTCGGCAAAAGCCGCCGAACTGATGTTCACCGGTGACTTTATGTACGTGGATGAAGCTGAAAAACTCGGCTTTCTGAACGCTGTCACCGAAGATGACGAACTATTGGAAGCGGCGATGAATATGGCGACAAAAATTGCCTCAGGCCCGCCAATTGCGACGCGCCTTGCGAAGATGATGATGCGTAGAGGAACGTCGATTGACCTTGAAACTTCCCTCGAAATGTCCGCCGCGGTGGAAGCAATCACGTTATCCTCGGAAGATCACGTCGAAGGCATGAGCGCACTTCGAGAAAAACGACGACCAGAGTTCAAGGGGAACTAATGATCGGGGTCAACGGAAAACCCGTAATTTTTGCTGGAAACTCCCACCCTCAACTCGTTGAGGATATTTGTTCGTACCTTGGTCAAGAAGTCGGCAAGATCGAAGTCTTTAAATTCAGCAACGACAACACGTTCGTCCGAATTCTTGAAAACGTCCGTCAGAAAGACGTTTTTATTCTCCAGTCGACCAACGAACCGGTAAACGATCACATCATGGAAATGTTGATTATGATCGACGCTGCGAAGCGTGCGTCTGCTGGTCGAATCACCGCTGTAGTTCCTTTCTATAGCTATGCTCGCACCGACAAGAAGGATCAGCCCCGAGTGCCGATTACCGGTCGACTCGTTGCGGATCTCCTGGAAACTGCAGGTGCTGATCGAGTAGTGATGGTTGATCTTCACGCCGGACAGGTCCAGGGCTTCTTCCACGTTCCGGTTGACGAACTGACAGCCATGCCCAGGCTCGTCGACTACTTCCTGGACAAGGAACTCGTGGATCCAGTTGTCGCCGCCACAGATATCGGTATTTCAAAGAAGGCGCGCTACTTTGGAGACGCCATTAGCGCCCCGCTGGCTATCGTTGAGAAACGTCGACTCGGAAACGAAGATCGAGTCGAAAGCTTGAACGTAATCGGCCAGGTCCAAGGCCACCCGGTCGTTCTATTCGATGACGAGATCAGTACCGGTGGAACCATGGTTGCCGCTGCCGACGCGATCATGGCGGCTGGTGCGACTGAGATATATGCCGTTGCAACTCACGGAGTGCTTCCCGATGACGCTGCGCAACGTTTGGCGGAAGTCTCACATATCAAAGAATTCGTAATAACTGACACAGTGCCTTTGCATGAGCACAAAGTAAACTCAAAGATAAAGGTAATTTCAGTCGCACCATTGCTGGGTGAAGCAATCAGGCGAATTCACGAAGGTCGGTCGGTTGGAGAATTGTTCAACTAATAGTTTGAGCAATCGCTGACAATTGATCAGGTGACCGCCGGGGTTACATCCAGAAGTACTCAATATGTTTAATTTGATCAGCAAGCTCGTTGGTGATTCCAACGAGAAAGCCCTCAATAAAATCCGACCACTGGTTGATGAGATCAACGATCTCGAACCAGAGTTCGAAGCCAAGAGCGATGAAGCGCTGCGAGCCGTCACGGACGACCTGCGATCTCGCTACAACGCAGGCGAGGACTTAGACGATCTGCTCCCCGAAGCCTTCGCTGCCGTAAGGGAAGCTGCGCGCCGAACTATTGGTATGCGCCACTTTGACGTGCAGATGATCGGTGGCGTTGTCCTTCACCAGGGAAAGATCGCTGAGATGCGCACTGGTGAAGGTAAAACGCTGGTTGCCACCCTACCGACTTATCTAAATGCGATAACAGGCGGTGGCGTTCACGTAATCACTGTGAACGACTACCTTGCAAAACGTGACGCCGGTTGGATGGGTAATGTTCACCATGCGCTCGGGTTGACAATAGGTTGTCTCCAAAACCAGGCATCGTGGGTTTTCAACCCTGATGCACCAATCGCCCACGACGACTCTTCTGGAATCGAAGAGGACGCCGACGCTGCGCCACCTGTTCGATTGCCGGAAGATAATTTCCAACCTGCGACCAAGCAGGAAGCCTACGCGTGTGACATCACCTACGGCACGAACAACGAATTCGGCTTCGATTACCTACGGGACAACATGGTCGATGACGCTGAACGTCGAGTTCAACGCGGCAGGGTTTATTCGATTGTCGACGAGGTCGACAACATTCTCATCGACGAAGCCCGAACACCGCTGATCATTTCTGGTCCTGCTCGTGACCAAGGCCAGGAATACCGGAAGTTCGCTCAACTGGCTCGAAAACTTCGACCTGATGAACACTTCGAAATCGAAGAGAAGCGCAAGACGATTGTTCTCCATGAAGAAGGTATCGAGAGGGTTGAGCAAGAACTCAAGATCGAGAACCTCTACAGCCCAGACAACAACGTCCTGTCTCACTTCGTCGAGAACGCCATTCGTGCGGAGCACGTGTACGAAAAGAACCGTGAGTATGTAGTCCAAAACAACGAGGTCGTGATAGTTGACGAGTTCACCGGACGACTGATGACTGGTCGAAGATTTTCGGACGGACTGCACCAGGCGTTGGAAGCGAAAGAAGGTGTCCGGGTTCAGAGAGAGTCCAACACCTACGCGACAATCACGCTTCAGAACTACTTCCGAATGTACGAAAAGCTCGCCGGGATGACCGGTACTGCTCAGACTGAAGCAGAAGAGCTGGACAAAATTTACAAACTAGAAGTGGTGGAGATCCCGACGAACAAAGAAGTTCAGCGGATCGACCACGGTGACTTCATCTTTATGACTGAAGACGCAAAGTGGAACGCCATTGCTGAAAAGATTTCAGAACTGCACCACGACGGACGGCCTGTGCTGGTTGGTACAACCACCATCGACAAATCAGAACTGCTTGCAGGCCTGTTAAAGCAACGCAATATTCCGCACAACGTTCTGAACGCCAAGCAGCACGAACGAGAAGCGAACATCGTTGCCGAGGCAGGTAAGGCCGGTGCCGTAACTGTGGCTACAAACATGGCAGGTCGTGGTACTGACATCATCCTAGGCGGAAACCCGGACGTGACCAAGGCATCGGAAGATGGTTGGCAAGTCGACCACGACACAATTTTGGGCAAGGGTGGTTTGTTCGTACTCGGAACTGAGCGTCACGAGTCCCGCAGAATCGACAACCAGTTGCGTGGTCGATGCGGACGACAGGGCGATCCTGGTGAAACACAGTTTTATCTGTCCACCGAAGATGACATTGTTCGCCGGTTCGGTGGTGATCGAATTCGCGGTGCGATGAACCTGTTCCGCTGGGAAGCTGACGTCCCGATTGAGAACAAGATGGTGTCTCGGTCTGTTGAATCTGCTCAAACAAAGGTTGAAGGGCAGAACTTCGAAATCAGAAAGTACCTCGTTGACTACGACGATGTCGTGAACACGCAACGAGACGTGATTTACAAGCTTCGAGACCGAATCATCGATGGCGAGGATCTGCGACCTACCATCAGCGAGTATGTTGAAGCCGAGGTACGGGCAATCGTTGCGGATCGGATTAATGGTGGTCCAGAGAACTACGACGTCGAGGGACTCAGGCGCGAAATGCTCAATGTGTTCCCGCTCGAAGATGGCTTCCCATCAGACGACGACATCTTTGAGATGCGCCCGGACGAAGTGGAAGACGTTTTTGTTGATCTTGTCGACACGACTTATGACAAGCGCGCCGAAGAGTTCGGAGAAGAGCTTCTTCACAAACTCGAGACGACGATCATGCTTCGCACCATTGATGAGAACTGGGTTGAACACCTGACCTCGATGGACAACATGCGACAAGGTATAGGTCTTGAAGCCGCTGGGCAGCGAGACCCGTTGGTCGCGTACAAGCGTCAAGGTTTTGAGATGTTCCAAATGCTCGATTCGACCATCAAGTCGAACGTGGCGCGGACGATATTCCGAGTCGCCATGGTGCAGCAGTCGGCACCAACGCCCGAAATGAGCGCGACTAAGGCAGACGCAGCGGCATCAGCGAAAAAAGCGAATGCGGTCGCCAACCAGCAGTCAGTAATGGCAAACGTGAACGCCGGTCATGGAGACCAGCAGTCCGCAGGTGGATCGCTTGCTCAAGTGCCAACACACGCTCCAGACGGTCGAAAGCTCACTCGCTCAGAGCGTCGAAAACTGGAACGTCTGCAACGTAAACAGGCCAAACAGTAATTCCAGCTTAGCTCGTCATTTTACGCCGTTCGAGAATTCGGACGCGGTATGGTTGTGCCCATGAACAACACCGCGATTGCAAAGGTTTTTGAGGACGTAGCAGTTCTGCTGCAAGCCAAGGGCGAGAACATTTTTAAGGTTCGTGCCCACTCCAAAGCTGCGGACGCGATTAAGAGTCTTCCCTATCAGCTCTCCGACATTGTTGATGACGAGGACAGGCTGCGTTCTATCCCCGGTTTTGGCGACGCTATAGTAGACAAGACGCGGGAGATGGTTCGAACAGGAAAACTCGAACTACTGTCGAGACTCAAGGCAGAGCTTCCTGACGGCGTACTTGAGTTGACTCAAATCCCTGGGATCGGCGCGAAGACCGCCGTGACCGCTGCATCCGAGTTGGGGATTAGCAGTTACGAGCAGTTGGCGGCATCAATTGAATCCGGCGAATTTCAACGTCTGCCCAGGATCAGCAAGAAGGGCGCCCAGCAAATCCTCCGCCACGCCGAGTATCGGGCGGCTCAGGATGGCAAGATCGGGATTGGACGAGCCAGCCAAATGGCTCAAAGCGTGGTCAACGAAATAACCGCCCGATGCCCGGCGATTGAAGCGATTGAGATAGCGGGAGATATCCGCAGAGGGATCGAGCTGATCGGAGATGTGGTTCTGGTCGCATCACATTCACAACCGGCCACCGTCACCGACGCGTTTACAACGCTGACAAACGTGCGTGACGTTTTGGAGCGCAGCGAAGAAAATGCTGCCTACCTTGATGATTCAGGCTTCCGATTTGAGCTGCTTGTTGTGACGCCCGACAGGTTTGGGAGCGCAGTGGTTTACGGAACTGGTCCACACGAACATCTTGTGAAGCTGATCGAGCGAAACACCGAGATCAAGCTTGATGCGTTCTCTGAAGCTGAGTTCAGATCAGAGATTGATCTCTATGACACCTGCGGACTTCCGTTCATCCGACCCGAAATTCGGGAGGGCGATCGAGAGTTTAACGAGCCTGCCCCTTCGCTCATTTCGCTTGCCGATATCAAAGGTGATTTGCATTCGCACACAGATTGGTCTGATGGTCGGTTCCCGATGGAGGAAATGGTTGCAAAAGCGACCGAACTGGGTAGGGAATACCTCGCAATTACTGACCACTCACCGAGCGCCACGGTCGCAAACGGACTTTCATCCGAGCGACTGGTTGAGCACAACGCAGCTGTCCGTGAGTTGAATGAGAAAGTCGATATTGAACTTCTGACCGGAACCGAAATGGATATCAAGCCCGACGGTTCGCTCGACTACTCTGATGACGAATTGGCTGAGCTCGATATTGTGATCGCTTCGATCCACAGTGGGATGGATCAGGATCTACAAACGATGACGGATCGCGTAATCGCAGCGATGGAAAGTCCGCACGTGGACGTAATTTGTCACTTAACTGCCCGACTGCTGGAACGGCGGGCTCCTGTGCAAATGGATGTTGAAAAGGTTTTCGAACGAGCCGTTGAAACTGGGACGATACTCGAAATAAATGCGTCGCCCGAGCGTCTCGATCTGAACGCTGGCCATGCGCGCATAGCCGCTGAAATGGGCGTGATCTTTACGGTCAGCACCGATTCTCACCGACTGTGGCAATTCGAAAATATGAAGTACGGTGTACAAACTGCCGTCCGAGCGTGGATTGAACCGTGGCAAGTGACTAATACAATGCCATTTAAGGAATTTTCGACGTTCCTCAAGCTTCCTAAATTAGAGAGATACGAGTTCAACAAACGACGTGGTCGGTAGCGATTCAAAACTGGATAGCGCACCAGACATGCTCGACACCGACAGAGTGTTATTAAAGCTGCGCGCCGACCTTGTTTCTGATGAAGACTCGTGGAAATCTTCGGTGTTAAAAGGAATAGCCAATTGGCCGCTTGCCACCGAGGAACTAAGAGGCGAAACACTCGATTATTTAATCGGCGGCGAAGCGTTTGATTGGCGACTGCTCGCCCAACGATTGCTCCAGGATTGCGCTCAATTAGTAGCCGACGATTTGTGGCTTGAGTGGATAACCGAACCAACAATGTTCGGCGGATTCGAAGAGCCGGATTTCATGCGGGTTCTCGGGGTCGATAAGTTTCGGGCGCACCTGTCTTATTTCTACGGAGTGACGGTCGAGCAGTCATTGATTGCTGCTGTGGAAGAAGAGATTACCCACAGACGTGTCGCGAGCGGACGGCAAGCGACTGATGTTTCACTTGAGCAGGCCTACCAGATGCTGTACGGCAATGAGCGTGACCATCTCTGGGAGGTATTTAAGCTGGAGGTAGGAGCGAATCCTGCGAGACCTGGGTCGCGGCACAAGGACGAGCACACGCTGCGGTATGAGGATGCGTTCACGTACTGGTTGTTCAAACTGAGAATGGAACGATCTGATCCGGCGAAGATCGCAAGTGACACTCGCAAGGGTTTGGCCAAACTCGAGCGGATGCGTCAAAACAACGACAGGCGGTTAGGCGTCTTACGTTCCGATCAGTTGAATGACACCCCGGAACGGAAACCCAGGAATTCAGCCCGGAAACGTTCCTAATCAAATCTCGCGATTGATTCTCGGACACTGTCACGCTAGCCTAGAAAAGATATTTGAACTGCTTTGACGAGAAGTAGTAGTGATGTCAGCAGGTGTTAGAGAGCCGGTGGTTGGTGTAAACCGGTACCTTGCGATCACGAAGTCGTCTCCGAGCTGATCTTCTGAACCTGAGTAAGTCGATCCGGTAGCCCCGATATAGCTGAACGAAGTGGTCGAGTGCAATCAACATTCGGCAACAGAGGTGGTACCGCGGTCGACCCGTCCTTTGATTTTGAATGGACGGGTTTTTTCCCATTTGCCCGTCTGAACTAACTTGAGAATTCAGGAATGTAGGCAAGTGAAGTCGATCAACTTTTCAGATCTTCCAAAGCGCTTTGATATCAACGAACGCGAAGCTTTCTGGCGCACGCGCTGGAACGAATTGGGAATCGAAAAACGAGATCCATCGGTCGCTCGGGACAAGTCGTTTGTTATCGACTCCCCGCCACCTACGGTGAGTGGTTCGCTTCACGTTGGTCACGTATTTTCCTACACCCACCAGGACCTGCTCGCCCGTTACAAGCGAATGGCCGGTTGGAACGTTGCGTACCCAATGGGTTGGGACGACAACGGTCTGCCAACCGAGCGACGCGTCCAGAACTATTTCAACGTTAGGGCAGAGCCGAACGTTCCTTACATCGAGAACCTTGATGTAGATGCGAAGCGCGCTGAACTTGGTCTGAAGAAAAATCAGCAGCTTGTTGTAAACCGCCAGAATTTCATCGAAATGTGTCACGTCGTGACCGAGATGGATGAGGTTGCGTTTAAGGAAACTTTCCAGCGACTCGGTTACTCGATCGACTGGAACGATGAGTACGCGACGATCGATGACAAGAGTCGAAGGATCGCTCAACGTAGCTTCCTCGATCTCCATGACAAAGGGCATGTTTACCAACTGGAGGCTCCCACCATGTGGGACGTTGATTTCCAGACCGCGGTCGCCCAGGCAGAGGTTGAAGATCGAGAAAAAGCTGGTGCCTATCACGACATCGAGTTTGGTGTGTTTGAAGAGGACGCACCTGTAAAAAGCTTCGTTATTTCAACGACTCGACCCGAATTGCTGGCAGCCTGTGTTGGAATTACCGCTCACCCCGATGATGAACGATTCAAGGGATTGTTCGGAAAGCACGCGATTACTCCTGGTTTCTTCGCAAAGGTTCCAATCTTCGCGAGTGAGGAAGCCGATCCTGAGAAGGGCACCGGAATCCTCATGGTTTGTACGTTTGGTGACCAAACCGACGTTGCATGGTGGCGGGACGAAGGCTTGCAGCTCCGACAAGTTCTCGGACGGAATGGTCGAATTCTTGACCGAACGTTTGGTGAAGACGGGTGGGAGAGCCTGAAACCTGAACAGGCGAATGAGAACTATCAGCAGATGGTCGGGAAGCGCACGCCTAGTGCCAAATCGATCGTCGTTGATTTGATGCGAGACCCTGCAAATTCAGCGACCGGAAACGGCGCCCCGTTGCAAGATGAGCCTCGACAAATCCAGCACCCGGTTCGTTACTACGAGAAGGGTGACAACCCGCTTGAGTATCTGACGACGCGCCAGTGGTTTGTTCGGTTGCTCGACAAAAAAGATCAAATGCTCGAAAAGGGCAGAGAGATCACCTGGCATCCAGAGTTCATGCGCAAGCGTTACGAGAACTGGACCGAAAATCTGAACGTTGACTGGTGTATTTCTCGTCAGCGTTACTTCGGTGTCCCAATTCCAGTTTGGTACCCGCTTGATGAGCAGGGTGAACCGAAGTACGACGATGCGGTGGTTGCGACTTCCGATATGTTGCCGGTCGATCCAGAGGTGGATTGTCCTCCGGGATTTACAGAAGCTCAGCGAAATCAGCCAAACGGATTTGTTGGTGAAGCTGATATTTTCGACACGTGGTTTACGTCTTCCTTGACTCCGCAAATCGTGGCGCGTTGGGGTGAAGACGACGATGAGATGGATGGTCTCTTCCAGGGTGACATTCGTCCGCAGAGCCACGAAATTATCCGAACGTGGGCGTTCTACACGATTGCCAAGGCGATGCTCCATGAAGATAACGTTCCGTGGGACAACGTGATCATTTCAGGATGGGTTCTCGACCCTGATCGTAAGAAAATGTCGAAATCGCGAGGCAACGTTGTAACTCCGGTCGAGACCTTGGACCGTTTTGGGGCCGACGCCGTTCGATACTGGTCGGCTTCGTTCCGACTCGGTTCGGACGCCACGCACGACGAGTCAATTTTCAAAATCGGTGGAAAGCTCGTCACTAAGCTTTACAACGCAGGCAAATTCGTATTAGGGCAAACGGCTGAAGACGGTCCGATCACCAACGAACTGGATCGAGCGTTTATCGAAGAACTGAGAAAAGTCGTTACAAGAGCAACTCAGGCATTTGACGACTTTGAGTTTTCGATTGCTCTACAGGAGACAGAGAAGTTCTTCTGGGGCGCGTTCACGGATAACTACATCGAGCTTTTAAAGCGGCGTTCGAGGTCTGAGGACGATCCTGAAGGACGAGCTTCGGCGGTGGCAACGTTACGACTTGGTCTGAACATCGTTCTTCGACTGTTCGCACCGGTTGTACCAACGATCACTGACGAAGTATGGAGCTGGGTCTTCGCTGAGGAATCAGGTCACGAATCGATACATCAAGCTCCTTGGCCTTCTCTCGAAGAACTGAGTGATATTCCTGCACCTGAAGTTGAAGGTTCGTTCCAAGCGGCCTGTGATGCAATTGCGGCTATTCGCAAAGCCAAGACCGAGCATGGAGTAAACCTCAACCGTGAGTTGCTGAGTCTTGTATTGGAAGCAGACGCAGCCGGCAGAGAAGATTTGCGATTGGTTGGTGATGATGTTGCCGCGGCAGGTGGGGCTGAGTCGATCAGTTTTGTTGATGGCACACCGTCAGCCGACTGGCGTTACACAGCGGACATCGAACCTGCCGAGGCACCGACGAAGAAGTAAGACAAGGTTGCTGGCAACTGGTGGAGGATTCTCTCGCTAGTTGCCAGCTTTCCAATCTTCCCAATCCTGAATCTTGAAACCCGGATTGGCGAAGATTTTGTGCATCCTGCCTTCTTTAGCGCGGACCTCCGCGCACATTTTTGCTACATCTGCGGCAATGTCGACGGGAACTCGCGTTACGCCGTCACTGTCGCAGACAAGAATGTCACCGGGGTTAATGGTCAAACTCGCAACCGTCACCGGTATGTCGTGAGCAAGCATGCTGAACGGACCATGACCGGGAACTCGTCCGGTTGCCCACAGCGGAAGTCCAGCAGCTTCGATGCCCGGAACGTCTCGTGCGTTTCCATCGACGACCGCACCGACCGCACCTAACGCACGCATTTGGTAAGCCATACCATCACCAATGATGGCTCCTCGTCGCGCTGGTTTTTCGACATCCTGCTGCACGACGATTACAGGAGCATTTGCTCGAGCAATTGAATCGAAATATTCAATCCGTTGCGACGGATCACCGCCGTGATCTTTCAGAGGAGCCCACGTGGAAGTGAGTGCATATCCAACTGACGGTGCTGACCCAGGAGAAATGTATTCCCTCATGTCCGGGTCGGTGTAGTCATCATCTTCGGGGATGTAACCGCGAACGAGGATGCCGGCGTTCTGGACGGTGGCGGAATCATATTCTGCGAGGGTGTCGAGAATCGATTGATCGATTGTATTCATGAGGACTTTATGCCTGCTCTAACGGGACTATGTCGGATTCGAGTGAGAGTGGTTCGCCGGGGAAAAATTCTCTCCATGGTTCGAAGTTTTCGACAAAAGTGCGACCTTCCTCGACCGATTCAAGCCCTTTGACCGCACGACCCGGATCGTAGCCGGTTGTCTTCGCCATCGCTTCGATACCACGCTTAGTGTTCCTGACACCGCCGACTGAGAATGTTTCGCCTTCGTCGTTTTCAACGATCAGGTCGAAGCCGCGTTTTTTCTCTTTCCAGTAAAGCCTCATCGAATGCCCTTCGAGATCGATTTTTCGTTTAGGAATTGAACGGCAGCAATTCTAAGGTGTCAGACACGAATCTGCCTATCTCAAAAGGAGATTTACGAGAGGCTACTTGGAAAGGTGCGGTTTCGCGTGGTCGAGGATCGCGTGGGCAACGTCGAGCTTCGACATTAGTGGCTGTGCGACTATTGATCCGTCGTTGTTTACGAATGTGACCCTGTTGGTGTCAGTTCCGAATCCGCTGCCCGGTTCGCTCACATCGTTGGCGACAACGAATGCAGCACCTTTAGGAGCGGCTTTGGCAGTTGCGTTCTGGATTACATCATCGGTTTCGGCTGCGAATGCAACTTTGACCAGCCGAGCGCCTGTTGCCAAGGGCATGAAGTCCTCGACCTTCTCAAGCTCGATGTGAGGAATTTCACCATCGCTCTTCTTGATCTTAGAAGAAGATACGTTTGCCGGTGTGAAATCGGAGATCGCAGCTGCCATTACGAGAAGATCCGAATCGTGTGATTCGGGAACTATTGCGTCACGCATCTGATCAACGGTTTCGACCTGAACTCCCTTAATGCCTGCAGGAATTGAAATATCGGAAGCTGTAACGAGAGTTACTTGTGCGCCCCTATCCCGGGCAGCCTCGGCAACTGCGTAACCCATCTTGCCGGTCGAGCGGTTGCTTATGAAACGAACAGGGTCGATTGGCTGCCGAGTACCGCCGGCAGAAACGATAACTTTCCGACCTGCAAAGTCGCCGTTTTTGCCAATTGCCTGGCGAACCAACCCAACAAGTGTCTCGGTCTCAACAAGGCGACCATGCCCAACCAACCCTGAAGCAAGTCTTCCGCTCGCCGGGCCGGCAAGAATGACACCGTCGTCGGTCAACGTTTTTACATTTCGCTGAGTGGAAGGACTGGCATACATATCGGCGTCCATTGCCGGAGCGACGATGACGGGTGCTTCAGTTGCAAGGATCGTTGCTGTGAGTGGGTCATCAGCGATGCCAAGAGCGAGTTTCGCGAGAGTGTTTGCCGTGGCTGGCGCTATCACAACGCAATCTGCACGTAGCGCAAGGGCGACATGATCAATACTGAGTTCGGAATGTGCCTCCCAGAGACCTGTAGTTACGGGTCGGTGGGTTAGGGCCTCAAACGTCGATACACCGACGAATTGGGTCGCTGCTGAACTCATCACTACATCGACATCAGCGCCTGCCTGAACAAGTTTCGATGCAAGATCTGCGGCTTTGTAGGCGGCAATCGATCCCGTCACGCCAAGCACCACCCGCTTGCCTTCTAATGGAGGCTTCTGTTCGGGGTTCAACTGACTGATCGAACTCATATGGTCCAGCCTATTGAGCGTTCATCTCATGGACTAATCGTAGTCCGAGCAGCGTCAAATCTGAATTTACGTGATCAAAAGATTCGGTTTGCTGTGACATCAACTCGGCCAGCCCACCAGTCGCTACAACCGTCACATCGTCCGGAGTCTTCGGCGAAAGCTCAAGTTTGAACCGCTCAATCATGCCTTCAATAAGCTCGGTAAATCCATACACAAATCCCGACTGCATCGAGGCGACCGTGCTTCTACCGATTACCCGATCCGGAGCGACCATTTCAACACGCCTTAGCAGTGACGTGTTGCGGAACATTGCTTCGGCTGCGATTTCCAAACCCGGAGCGATCGCTCCACCGATGTAATCTCCGTCTGCTGTTATCGCATCGAAAACCGTTGCTGTTCCGATGTCGACCACAATAACGGGACCGCCATAAGTTTGGTGTGCCGCGACAGCATCGACAATTCGATCTGCTCCAACATCCTGCGTTCGATCGTAGTGAATTCGAATACCAGTTCGTACACCTGGGCCTATGATCAGCGGTTCGATTTCGGTCAGTTGCGCCAGAGCCGCTGTGTAGTCCTCGGTCAATGGTGGAACAACGGAACACATCACCACTGCGTCGAAATCTGTTGGTTCAACACCTTTTGAGCGAAGTACTCCCTGAAGTGCCCACGCGTGTTCGTCGATAGTGCGAGTTTCGCGAGTGGCTAATCGCCAAGTTGCGACCAACTCCTCAGCTTTGAAGGAGCCAATGGTTACGTTTGTGTTGCCGATGTCTACGGCGAGTAGGGAAGTCAATGCGGGTTAATTATATGTTCGTCAGCGCGGTTTGAACGGTATCAGCATCCGGTATCAGATGATCAGTACAAGTTGGGTTGAATTTCTTGCCGATAAAACTCGCCGAGGCGCCCGGTCACGTCCGAGGCAGTCATTGCCTGTTCACCGATATCGGTTCTCGCAATGTTTGCTGCGTATCCGTGAACGTAAAGGGCTACGGCAGCCATCTCGAATGGCTCGTCTGGGGACTGTGCCAACAAACCACCCATGAGTCCCGCTAAAACATCTCCACTTCCACCCTGGGCAAGCCCGGAGTTGACCCATGGAGAAATACAAACACGTCCATCTGGTGCGGCAACGATTGTGGACGGACCTTTGAGTACAACTGTGGATTCGAGCTCGCTAGCAGCTGTTGTCGCGGCTCCAAGGCGATCATTCAACACGTTTGCTGTGGTGGTATTCATCAGGCGAGCGAGTTCGGCTGCGTGCGGTGTGAGAATTCTTCGATTCTTGAGTCTTGAAACCCAGGTGTGAGTGTCAGATAGCGCATTTAGTGCATCAGCGTCGAGAACGAGAGGAAGTTGATCAGGCAGTTGTTCGATCAAGATTCCGAGCAATTGCTTCGTCGCGGGAGTATTCGACAATCCCGGTCCGATGACCATTGAAGATGCACCTTGTGCAAGCTCAAAGATCTGCGTGGCAGAGATTGGTGATATTGAACCTGATCCGTCAGCCGCTAGTTTTGAATATAGTGCTTCTGGAACACCGGGCAGAGTTGCGTGAATCGGCGTGCTTGTGGACGCTGCAAATGTGTATCCGCAACCGGACCTGACCGCTGCTTCGGTGGCAAGTGAAAACGCTCCTGGATATGTTTCTGATCCCGCCAGAACCAGAGTCTTGCCAAAACTACCTTTGTGCCCGCCAGATTCGCGTGACGGATAGATGCTAGCGACGTACTGATCATCGAGAAGCACGGTATTGAGATCGACGTCGGCATCGGATGGAATTCCGATATCTAGCACCTGGATTTCGCCAGTCGGGGCGTCAGCCGCTCTAAGCGCAGGCCCGATTTTCGGAAAACCAAGTTGAAGGGTTACGTCTGCCGGAAATCCTCGAATATCGAAATGTCCGGTGTCAGAATTGAGACCTGTCGGTAGGTCTATGGCGTATACCGGAACGGCAGATTCGGTTGCCGCAAAGATAATTTCTGCGAGATCGTCCCCGATTGGACGGTTATTTCCTGTGCCGAGCACAGCATCCACAATTAGATCCGTGGATTGCAGGCGTGTCCTGAATTCGCTGATCTGGTTGCCATCCGCGAGTCGGAATATTTTTGTACGGTCTGTGTCGAGACAGTCGAGTTTTGGGTCGCTGTCAGGGCGTTTTCCGGCGATGGAGACAGAAACGTTGGCTCCCCAGGCAGACAAATGTCGACCGACGACAAGACCGTCACCACCGTTGTTTCCAGGACCGACTAATATCTCGATCCTCATGCCAAAGAGGTTCGAGTGTCGGGCACGCACGAATTCAGCTACTGCCAGACCAGCGTTCTCCATCAACGAATTGAGAGAAACTCCAGCGTCGACAGCGCTCAGTTCGATATTACGCATCTGTTCAGCAGTGACTAATTTCATGGTTTCCAGGCGTCATCCCTTGCTTCACCGACGGCAGTCGCCAGCGCCATTTCTCGGGAATGGGAAAGACTCAGGGCGATTCGGGTGATTCCCATCTTTTCCGCACGTGCTTTTGCTGATCCGTGCAACAAGATTTCAGGTGGACTACCTGGCTTTCGAGTTACCTCGATAGATTTCCAGGGAACACCTCGCACACCGGTTCCTAGCAGCTTCATTACTGCTTCTTTGGCCGCGAATCGGCTGGCGAGTTGATGTGGGCGACCCCGGGCATAGCGCTGTTCGCCCTCCGTAAAGACCTTTTCAAGGAATCGCTGGGGGTACCTTTCTAGTACTCCTGCAATCCGGGGGATTTCGATCAAATCATTGCCGGTGTAGATCATCCGGTCAGAGTCCTCCG
>CAYYMP010000005.1:0-45310 GCA_964472915.1 uncultured Dehalococcoidales bacterium
TCTTCAACGGATTCGGTGGAGCGGCTTCAGGAGTTGTTGCTGCTGCCGAACTCGTGAAACTTATCGACCTTGATGCGGTGATCGCTGAAGACGTTTCGATCACGATCATGGCTTCGGTAATTGTCGGTGGAGTGACCCTTACCGGTAGCTTCATCGCTTTCGGAAAGCTTCAAGGAATCGTTCCAACTCGACCGTTGTTGCTCCCAATCAGAAACGTGATCAACGTTGCTCTTCTGATCGGAATGATTGCTTCAACTGTCTGGTTGGTCATCGATCCTTCGATCACCCCATTTCTTATCGCAGCCGGTATCGCTCTAGCTCTCGGAATTCTCGTTGTTATTCCAATCGGTGGAGCCGACATGCCGGTGGTGATCGCACTGCTGAACTCGTACTCGGGTATCGCTGGTGCTGCAACAGGTTTCGTACTGCACAACAACATGTTGATCATTGCCGGTTCTCTGGTTGGTGCTTCAGGATTGATCTTGACACGAATCATGACAAAGGCAATGAACCGCTCACTCGCAAACGTGATGCTGGGTGGATTCGGTGTTGAAGACGGTGCTGGCGGAGCAGGTGGCGAAGAAGAGCGACCTGTCCGATCAATCCAGGCCGATGACGCCGCAACCATGCTTGCGTACGCTCAGTCAGTAATCGTTGTCCCTGGCTACGGACTTGCCGTTGCCCAGGCGCAGCACCAGGTCCGTGAACTTGCCGACCTCCTGAAGGACCGTGGAATCAGCGTTAAGTACGCTATTCACCCGGTTGCTGGTCGAATGCCAGGTCACATGAACGTACTGCTTGCTGAAGCGAACGTTCCCTACGACGAGTTGAAAGACCTCGACGAAATCAACAACGAATTCGCACGAACCGACGTTGCAATCGTTATTGGAGCGAACGACGTAACCAACCCGGCCGCACGAACCGACACATCGAGCCCGATTTACGGCATGCCTATTCTCAACGTAGACCAGGCTCAGTCAGTAATCATGATGAAGCGTTCAATGTCATCAGGTTTTGCAGGAGTTCAGAACGAACTGTTCTTCCTCGACAAAACGATGATGTTGTTCGGTGACGCAAAAGACTCGGTCGAGAAGATCACTGCAGAAGTGAAAGACCTCTAAGGTCAACTAACTTTCGATAATGAAAAGCCCCTGCTTATCCGGCAGGGGCTTATTCTTTAGTACGCACCTTCCAAGTTATCGGGCGGAGTGCGCCACTCTTTGTTCCAGAGGCCTTCAACGTGGTAGCGAGGCTTCCACCCAAGCACTCGCTTGATCTTCTCGTTGTTGAACTTTCTGTGCGGAAGATCCGGGAAGACAAAGAACGTTTCGCAGCGAGAAGCCAGTCGCTCTTCAGGCACTTCGACAGCAGCGTTTACGGCCGTTCCGCAGTCGGGCCACGAAGTGCTGTAAGGCACCATATCCTGATGGTACGGCGGATCACCGGGTTCAAGACCACTGAGATCCCAAGTGTGCTTCATGTTGTAGTAGAGAAGCGTGATTACCTGGATACCGTGTCGTTCACTGAACACTCGGCATATTTCTTGACCAAGCGCCTTGGTGTGAGCATAAAGGCGAGTACCCGGTGCAGGTGGCATCTCGGGATTCAAATCGAAGTCCCAGTTTTCATACTGCATACCTGCCATTTGGTAGTGCGGTCCGGTGTTGATGACACGCTTGATTCGGTGCTCACGCGCCGCGGTCATCATTGCGTAGTTACCCATCGTGTTCACATCAAATGCAAGCTGTCGATCAGGCCGCAACACGGATAAGTTGACGATCACATCCATGCCTTCAGCTGCTTTCACTACCCCGTAGACATCGTCGACAGAAAGCTTTTGGAATTCACCTTCGTAGTTGGGATGAGGGTCGTTGATATCAGTCAGCAGAATGTCGTGGCGGTCCTTCATAGCCTTTACAGCCCAGGGACCCAGCATGCCATTACCGCCCAGAATCAGTACTTTCATCGTGCCAACTCCTTCGCCAGATCTTCGAACAATTCCTCGGCCTTCTTCGTACTGAATCTTTGATGTTCGACGTGAGACTGAACATGAATATCCTGCCATTGCTCAAGATCCTCAGATGTGAGAGCTGATCTCACGGCAGCAATCACCGCTGACTCTGAAACTGCAGATGTATCACTGGACGGGAGCTGCGCTGCAATTGGCCAGCCAAGTCGAAGATTTACAGCCTGAATACGTTGGTCGCGAGCGAATTCTTTTACGACATATTCACAGAGATGAGCAGCCAAAAGCCCAGCATCTTCTGCAGATGGATCTGAACGCCATTTTTCTGTGACCACGAGATTCTCTTCGTGATCCTGGTACAACTTCAAAGTACTGAGATTTATCACTCGGGCGACACCTGCTTCGGAAGCGGCGTGCAAGAGGTTGTAAATCCTGCGAGTGTGATAGTCGATTAGATCAGTGTCCGAGCCTGATTGCCCGGCATAGCCGACGTTGACAATTACATCAATGTTGGCGACAAGGTCATCAGTTGCCTTGTCATGGTTCAAATCGCACCCAACCACATCTCGTGTCGCGGAACCGGGCAAGTCGGTCAGCACAACCTCGTGATCGGACGACAATGCCTCAGCGACAACGCGTGCTGTCGATGACGCCGCAGATGTGACAAGAATTTTCACACCAGAACTCCTGAAAATAATTAGAAAACCCGCACCCCGGTGCGAGTTCGTAGATACTAGCGTGAGTCTCCTCGAAAATCCCGTTTCACCCGAATGCTTTGTCAGGATTACTTAGAAAAATTACTACTCTCAGGGCACTCCTTACCGCGTTGCTTCTGGTGATCGCTATCGCAGCTTGTACGACTCAGGAAAGTGTTCCTCCCGCCGTTGATTCGAGTGATGATCTTCGATGTGCCGAGTGTGAGATCGTTTCGGTAGACCAGGTCATAGATGCAAACACATTGGCAACCGAGCTTGGTGAGATATCGATGTACGGAGCATTCGTGCTCGATCACCCAGAAGACTGCGCAGCACTGGCAAAAACGCGACTAGCAGAACTGACGGGCTCCCAAGTACGGATCGAGCACGGACCGGATGATTCCGTGCGAATCGCCGATAACCACCGCTACGTGTTCACGCTCGATGGGATATCGATCGAGGAAACCTTGATCAGAGAAGGTCTGGCCCTGGCGTGGACTCAGGATGGTCAACACATGGGTTGGTTCCTCTTTCAAGACGCACAAGCAAAGGCAAACGAAAGCGGTTGCCTTTGGAAGGGTTGGAACGCGTTTCAGCGCGGCGAGCCGTCGGAGTTCAGAGTTCCGGGACTTCCAACCAGAAACTAGACTTCGAAGTCGGTAATGAACTCGGGCTTGCCCTGAATGTCCAGTTTTACGCGGTACAAATCACCGCCACGATAAGAGTTCATATCGAATCCGGCAGGTTCCCATCCAGTGCGCTCTGTGCTTCCAGTACCTGACGTAGCAGATGTGACGTAAAGCTCGTTTAGGTCTTTACCACCGAACATTGCTGATGAAGTTTGTGCCGCAGGGAATTCCACCCTGCGTTCTTCCTTGCCATCGGGATCAATACGAACGACCGTTCCGCCGTACCAGATCGCTGACCACACATACCCCTCGGCATCCACGGTCATACCGTCAGGAATTCCAAGATCGCTCGGGATCGTGGCAAATACGCGTTTGTTGGAGATTTCCCGCGTCGACTGGTCGTAATCCCATTTGTAGATTTCATGACGTGGTGAATCGGTGGAGTAAAACGTCGAAAGATCTGGAGAAAATCCCATACCGTTGCACAGGTCGAGCCCGTCATCGATTATCTCGACGCTCCCGTCGGTATTGAAGCGAAACAGCGTGCAAGAATCGAGATGTGCGCTACCGCCATAGAGGGAACCGTCAGGACCAACAATTAAATCGTTGAGCTTGAACGGACGTCCTTCATGTTCACCCTGGAACATCCACCTGTAGTTATCGTCGGAGTCCCAGAGTTGCACTCCCTCCCAGGTTCCAACTGTCAGGCTGCCGCCTCGATTCCGATTCACCCCAGCTACGTTGTACCCGGAGTGAATCAGCTTGTTTTCACCTGTCGCCGGATCGAAATTCCAGAACCTACCGCCCTGGATGTCTACCCAGTACAGAGATTGGGATTCAACGTCCCAAACTGGCCCCTCTCCAACCAGTGCTTCTTCAGCCGCAAGCTTCTCGACGTGGTAGTTCATAACTATCCCTTCGGTGCCTCGATCGACACACGTATAGAAGATTCATCCCCAACAGTGCTGGTTGAGTAAGTCTTACCGGACTCGATGAAAACGACATCACCAGCGTTCGCTGCAGTGACGCCTTCGCCTTCGATATCCCATTCGACAGAGCCGTGAAGCACCACCCACCATCGATTCTCTTCGGCGTGCGAAGTAGCGTCAGAACTCGTGCCTGTTAGCTCGTGAATGTAAGTTCCATAGTTTCGATCGTCAGAAACGATCACTTCGGTCCAGTTTGATTCAGTACCGTTTCGACCGACCACATCCTTGAGTTTTGTGTGAATCAAGTTCGGTGACGACTGCCCTTCATCAACTGGCAAATAACGACACGGTGCAATTCCCTTAATGTCGTGGTTGCTGTTCGGGTGAGTCACACCGAATCGGATGGCTTGAACTCCCTCTTTCGGCTCAATAATGTGGCAGTAGCCAGCTGGAGCCATAATTACGTCACCCCAAGACGAGCGGACAGGTTCGTATTGCCCGATCTGCCACTGAGTACTGCCATCGAGAGCTATCCACCACTCGTTGAAGTCAGGGTGGATATGTGGGTCTGGCGGCGTGCCTGGAGGTCCAGAGATCCAGACAGCCCGGTTGCGACCATCTTCAATCAGACGTTCTGCCCAGCGCTCACCTTCGCCATGGCGCGCCATGATTTCGTCGTGGGTTTGAATCCTTTTGTTCATCGGTGCTTCTAGAACCACTGTTCGTCCCCTTGGGTTATGTCGCTCTACGAAGTTTGAGTTGCTATTGCCGCCTGCATCATGGCTCTTGCATAGCCGACTGTGTAGGCAAATCCGGTGTACGTGGTAGCTGAAATCCCATCGAATGGAAATTCAGTATCGGAGTCGTTTTGTGGCGGGTGCTCAGGGTAGATCAATCGTGGGTATTTCTGGCGGACGAGCTCGGTCATGACAGCGAACATGTCGACCTGTCCTTCGTCGATCCAGACTTCTGTATAGTCGAGGTTTGGAGTGCGAGTAACAACGTTCCTGAAGTGCACATGGTTAATCTGATCACGCTCACCAAAGTAGCGAGCCACTTCAACAGGATCGTGTCCCAGCTCACGAGTTACTCCACAGTCGAAAGTTATCCCGTTGTGAGGACTTGGAACGATGTCGCAAAGACGTTTCCAACCCTCAACAGTGCTCATGATTTGCCCTGATCCACGGCTGATTGGCGCAGGCGGATCGTTAGGATGCAAAGCCAGTCGTACACCGGCTTCCTCTGCTGCAGGAATCACGGCCTTCAAGTAATACGTGACGTTGTCCCACATCTCGTCCAGGGAGTGAGCCTCTTCACCTACCAGCGGGGGCAAATCCTTGATTCGATCGTTATTGAAATCCATCAATCCCGAACCACCGCGTCCAGGGACGACTTTGTAGCCTTCAACAATGCGATGGGCGTAGAAGTTGTACTCCATCACAGGAAGACCCTGCCGACCAGCGACTTTGATGGCGTTGATAATCGTCTCTATATCTTCGTCGCGCCCGTCCTGACCGAACCTGACTCGATCAGATGGGTTGAACATAACGTTACGGAGTTCGAGGTCAGCCTCAGCAACTCGATCGAGATGCCTGCGTAGAACATCGTCAGTCCAGGTTTCGAGTCCTCCTGTGTCGAGGCTAGCGGTGCTAACTCCTTTGACGCCTAATTGCTTAACCCTTCGTAATGATCGATCTGAAAGATCGTCGAGGAACAAAGTCAGCGTTGGAGTCTCATCGGTCTCAGGATAGTGACCTTGATTCTTGATCGAATCATGAATTCCGGCTTTGTCGTAAACCATCAGTTGCCTCTCAAAAATCCTGGCTAAACCATTCCATGTGCGACGTACTCGTAGTCGCTACTTGCGTAGTCTCGTTCCCATCTCGCTTCTATCCCGGCGCGCCATTCTTCAGCAAGTTGCTTCAGTTCGTTGGCAATATCGGGCTCTTTTTCCGCGAGATTGATCGATTCAGACGGATCGGATTCGACGTCAGAGAGGTGAACATCAGCGACAGAATCACCCTCCTCGACGAGCTGGCCATTCAGCACAAGCTTCCATTTACCTCGACGAACCGCGGTTTGACCTTCCATCTCCCAAAAAATCGGGCGCTCGTCCAACTGATTATCGTCAGCGACAAGAGCCAGAAGACTCGTCCCATCGATTTCATAACCAGCCGAATCGGCACCGACAGCATCGAGAACGGTCGGGACGATATCCATTGCTGCTGCGGGTGTCCCGACCACCTGGCCACCGGTGATTTTGGCTGGCCAGTGAACAATGCCAGGCACCTTTACACCACCATCAAACAAACTGAATTTGTGCCCTTTTAGACCACCCGAGGTTCCGCCGTAATAAGGGTCCTGTCGACCGTCCAACCAGTTCCGTGATTCGCGGGACGGTCCGTTGTCGGACATGAAGAACGACAGTGTGTTTTCGGTCAGTCCCTGGCGCTCTAACTCGTCCCGAATTGCTGCGATAGCGTCGTCGACTGCACTAATCATCGCTGCCATCACCTGTCGATCCCAAGGCAAATCTGGGAATCGATCCATGTACTTTTGTGGGGCGTGCATTGGATAGTGAGGAGCATTGAATGGCACGTACAGGAAGAAAGGTTCGTCACTGTCTGCCGTATCCCTGATGAATTCGACCGCCTTTTCCGCGATCAACTCGGTGAAATACTCACCGTTCCGCCAGATCTCTTCGTTGTTCTCCCAGAGATCATGAGTAGGGTTCAGGCTTGGTCCCGGACGGTTGGCACCCCAGTAATAAATGTGAGAGAAGAAATCGATACATCCCGCCATGAATCCGAAGGTTTGATCGAAGCCGTGTGCACCCGGGCGTGATTGCTCAGCAAGTCCTAAGTGCCACTTTCCTACCAGCCCAGTTTTGTATCCTTCAGATTTGAGCATGGTCGCCAGCGTGGGAGTGGAGGCAGGCAGACCGGTCGCGGTACGGTGACCACGAAGGATTGCACGTACTCCCGCGTTCCCGGGGTAGCGACCTGACAGCAGTGCTGCCCTGGAAGGAGAGCAAACGGGACTGTTCGAGTACCAGTCAGTAAATCTCACACCGTCCTTCGCCATCCGATCTAGAGTCGGAGTCTTGAAGTCCTCCGCCCCCATGCACGACAAATCTCCGTAACCCTGGTCGTCGGTCATAAAGACGATTACATTCGGACGAGAATTTGGCATCGAATTTCCTTAGTTATTTGAGTTGCTTGGGGTTACGAGTTTTCGATTTACGGTGAACTTTTCGAGCAGATCTTGATCCGGTTCAGGTAGTCCATTTTCGTAAGGTTTCATCGTGTTTTGTGAAGTTAGTTCAACTTCTGGTTGCCCCATATCTCTGGTGTAGAAACGGGACGATGGGAACAGATCACCTGGGTACGTGAAGTTAGGCAGTGTTGCCAGCTCAACACAAACGGCAGAGCCGACTGCGCTTTCTAGCATGCCGCCAACCCAAACGGGGACCCCTACATCGTTGCATATGTCATGGATCCTCACAGCGTTCGATAGCCCACCTACCCTACCGGGTTTGATGTTGACGAATTTGCACGCACCAACCTGGAGCGCTTGCTCAACGGCTCTAGGTCCGGTGATCGACTCGTCGAGGCAAACAGGAGTTTCTATCGACCGGGCCAACTCGGCGTGGTCGAGTACATCATCGTTGGCCAACGGTTGCTCGATGAACTCCAGATTGAATTGGTCCATCTGCTTGAACATGTCCAGGTCATCCAACGAGTAACCAGAGTTGCAATCGATGTGGAATCGCTCGTCTGGAAACGTTGACCTGACGGCTTTCAGCATTTCGAGGTCCCAACCACGTCCAACTTTGAGTTTCACTCGTGGAAAGCCTGCGTCGACAGCGGTCTGGATGTTCCCAAGAAGCATGTCGAACGAGTCCTGAATACCAAAGTCAGCCCCCGCCTGAACTTCTTTTGGTTCACCACCAAGTAACGCATGGAGCGGTTCATCTTGAATCTTGGACTGGAGAGTCCACCAAACGATCTCAAGAGCTGCTTTGGCAAAGGGATTGCCTTTGAATATGGAGAGTTCATTCAGCACGTCGTCAGCCGATTCGAACTCTTTGCCAACTACCCTTGGCGCAAAGTATTCAGAGACGTTCAGAAATACTCCAGCTGCCCCCTCGGGACTGTAAGTCGGCATTTGTAATGGAGTCGACTCAGACCAAGCCGAGTACTCACCGCTTCGGGCTTGAACGAGAACCGAGTGGATGTCGTAATCGGCGCCGTAGGCTGTACGCCACGGATAGATCAGTGGCATTGCCACGTGGAATATTTCGAGCGAGTCGATCTTCATTTGCTGGACGAGCGAGTTATGTCCCTGACGATGTGAGGATGAACTCCCACATCGACGTGCGGATCATAAATCGAATGTGTCAGCGGGTATGTGCTCATCTCGTCGGAAATTGTGATCTTTCCGTTGTAAATTTCTCGGATTTCTTGTTCAGCCCGGATTCGACCTTCCCTGGAAGAAATTTCAGGCCCCATATGCGCAAGTACGAGGTGTCCGACTCCAGACTCGGCAGCCAACTCACCTGCTGCAACCGAGCCAATTTGTCCTGCTTCGACACCTTTCCGTATCAACTCAGACTGAAAATTTCCGCACATAGTCACAAGCACGTCAGCGCCCGTTGCAAGCTCAACAAGATGTTCGCATGGCCGAGCATCACCAGTGAACACGATCGATATTTCAGGCGAATCAAGGCGGTATGCATTCGATTCGAGATGTGGCTGAACATGCTCAACTCGTTGCGCTGTCACTTTGACTTCATTGGAATCGAAAATCACACCAGTAGTGACGTTTTGAACATCATGCTCTGGATGAGGTCGCGGTAAATCACCACCACGAAGCGAGTGCATTTGCTGGCTGAGTGGATGGTTGACCCTGGCAGACCAGTCGAACGCAAATGCACCTAGCGGGCCAATCAGTCGTTCGATCATTTCGACGGTCGGTTCAGGACCGAATATTTGTAGTCGGTTTTCTTTACCGACGCTGTGGTCCCATCGGGTCAGGAGAAAAGCAGGGAGGTCAGCGGTGTGATCGAAATGGTGATGGCTAATAAATAGTTGATCGAAATCTAGCGATGAAAGACCAAGCTTTGCAAGTTTGGCGGTTGTCGCTGGACCGCAGTCGAACAGGAAATTTCTACCGCCCGTTTTCACAACGTACGACGTGCCGAATCTATCCGCGTTCGGGACAGGTCCACCCGACGAGAGGACGATCAAGGCGGTCATTAGGAGGCACCGTTGGCTGAGTTGGTCCCGTTCAATTTATGCTTGAGAAGGAAGGTTTTTCGAACGCCAATCCCTTTGATGTCGACTTCCCCACGCTCTTCGAACTCGTAAAGCTTGGTCAGTTTTTCTTTCGTGGATTCAAGCATTTGGATTCGGTTGGGAACACCTTGTGATTCCATGCGGCTGGCAGTGTTTACAGTGTCGCCCCATACGTCGTAAATGAATTTTTTGAGTCCGACAACGCCAGCGACCGCCGGGCCGGAGTGCATGCCGATCCTGATCTTGATGTCGACTCCGGATTCTTCTCGATATTCGTCGAGCAACCGCAGCATCTCTATGCCCATGTCTGCAATGTTTTCGGCGTGATTCGTACCGTCTGCCCCCAGACCGCCAGCAACCATATAAGCGTCACCAATGGTCTTGATCTTCTCGAGATGAAAATCATCGGCAACGCTGTCGAACAAGGAGAAGACATGGTTGAGCATCTTCACCAGCTCATTTGGTGTCATCTTCTGCGACATCTCGGTGAACCCGACAACATCGGCAAATAACACGCTCATGTCCTCGAATCTATCCGCGATTAGTCCCTCGCCAGATTTCAGTCGGTCTGCAATCGAACTCGGAAGAATGTTGAGGAGAAGTAGTTCGTTGTCTTTGTGTGCTTTTTCGAGTTCGATGGAAGCGGTTATTTCGGTTCCATAGAGGTTGATAAACCCGAACTCAAATACACCGACCACTAACAGTGAGAAAGTGCGACCTTCTGTCGAAACTTCGATTGATTCGGAAGAGCCACTCTCCGATATAGATGAGATTTTTTCGAAGAATTCTTTAGGGAGCGGACTTCCCACGTCTGTACCGATTGCCTTCAGAACAAGCTCACTTGCAGGGTTGGCGTATTCCATCACCCCGTCGCCTGAGACTCGCAACACCGGATTCGGGTTTTGGTCAGGGAATTTGTTCATGGCGATTCGCGCCGTGATGTCTTCCCCGTAGATGTTCGTTATCTCAAACTCTCGGGTGTATACCGGGTGCAGCGAGTACGTACGACCGTCACCGCTGACTTCAAGGGGAAGACCGTCGCCACCCTGGCGAAGCGTGATGATCCGATCGCGCATTTCATCACTGAAGGGATCTCCGATTTTCATACCGAGCGCACGAACAACCGGTGCACCTGCGGAGTTTGCGTAGGCAAGTTCACCTTCTGGCGACATCCTCATCACAGGATTTGGGTTGAGATCCGGGAACTTGTTGAGAACCTTCATCGCCGTAATATCGGTTCCATAGATGTTTATGCAGTTGAACTCATAAACTTCGACAACGAGCAACGAGTACACGCGGTCGTCAGCTTCAACTTCGATCGTTTCGCCTGTGCCGGCGGACGCGATTCGGCGAATCTCTTCCATCCGAGAATTGACGATCGCTCCGCCGATCTCGACTTCCAGTGCTTTACAGACCAACGCGCTCGCAGGGTTTGCGTATTCCAAATCTCCATCCTGCGACACACGAAGAACTGGGTTGGGATTCTGATCAGGGAATTTGTTCATCGCTATGCGCGCAGTGATGTCCTGACCGTAAATGTTCGTAATCTCGAATTCCGGGGTGTAAACGGGACTTAGTGCGTAGGTACGACCTCCACCGCTAACGGTCAGCGGTTCTTCAGCTTTCCCGTTGCAAACGTCTTCGATTTGCTGGAATAACTCACCTGGTAGCTGCTGTCCAACTGCAACTCCAATGGCTTCTACTACGGGAGCAGCAGCGTCATTTGCGTAGTCGAGCACTCCGTTGTTGCTCAGCTTCATCACAGGATTCGGGTTTAAGTCTGGAAATTTGTTTAGGACTTTTGAGGCAGTGATGTCCGTGCCATAGACATTGAGAAATTCTTGATCGTCGTACAGGACTGGTAGGAGCGAATAGGTCCGGGTTCCGGCTTCAACTTCAACTGGTTTTGCAGGCTCCTGATTAGCCGCGCTGTTGAGTTGTTCGAACAGGGATCCGGATATTGGTTCGCCTTCGCTAACTCCAAGTGAACTAACCAGCGATTTGCTCGCGTCGTTCGCGTAAACCAACGACTGGTCCAATGAAATTCGAAGGACCGGATTAGGGTTCAGATTTGGAAATTTGTTTATCGTTTCCAGGCGGTTCCGCAGCCGCTCATGAGCGGCGCTGTTTGCGCGCCTTGCAGACCCGACGACCGTGGCACTCGTCATCAGCGACACAGTGAAAGGAACCATCACGGTGAGAGGAATCTGCCACGCCATTCGGCTGGTGAATTCACCTTCGATCAATGCTGCTCCCTGGGTTATAGCAATGAGAGCAGTACCAACCACCACGGCAGTCTTGATCGCTCGACGGATTACTTTTCCATCTCGGAGATCTGAGAACCAGATTCTTGTCTGCATTAATACTCGTGGGGCTGGTGTGATCAAACCAATTCCTGGCGCGCTGGATAATTTATCAGTAGATCATTCAACCCGTACGGAACATTAGTCGGGAATGATCTTTCAAGGATTCCAGCCGCTTAGATGTCAGGTTGTTGCGATTCGTTGCACCAAATTTGAAGAACGCCCAAAGACTTTTTGAAATCTAGTCAGCTCGCTCGCCAGGTTTGGTAAGAAAAGCGAGGATCAATCCAAGCACGGAGAACCCAGTTACCAACCAGTACGCGACCGTCCAACCATTCATAAACGAACGACCTGCTTCAACGTTCCCGGTGATGTCGCTGAGCGGAATATCAAACCCTTCCGACGCCATGACTCCAACCACCACTGCCGAAGCGATCGCCTGACCGGTGACATTCCCTACATTCCGTGTCAGGTTCGTAAACGCCCCGACAATTCCGAACGATTCCTTCGGTACGGCTCCCATGATGATCGAGTTGTTTGGCACATTCCAAAGTCCCATCGCAAGTCCGTTGATTAGAAGTACGACAAGAACAAACACCATGGGAGTGTCTTCGGTAAACACGGCGAACGCGACTGAAGTGATTACGAGGGCCGCGAATCCCGCGATTGCAAATGGGCGCTCTCCAAATCTATCGCTGAGTCGACCTGCGCTCTGAGCAGCAATACCCATGCCGAGCGACGTCAGGAACAACGCTCCACCAGTTGCAGCTTCTCCGATATCTCTCAAGCTGAGCAGATAGACCGGCATGAGGAACCTGACAGCAGTTGTTCCGAGGAATCCCAGAAAACGGGTTGCCACCGCCATGCTGAACATCAGGTTAGAAAACATTCTGAGTTCAAGCATTGGTGATGAACTTCTGAGCTCCCACCAGATGAATCCAATTAACAGCGCAACTGCAATTCCAGCTCCACCAAGGATCAGTACTGAAACAATTGGGACACCAAAGGGGTTGTTGATGAGGATGACACCAATAACGATGGTTGCACCGGAAAGAATCGCCCCAACCCAGTCGAATTTCTGACCAGATCCTCGCAGATTCTGACTGACCTTTGATTCGTCGAGAATGAAATAACCGGCTATGAACGCAATTCCAATCGGGATCGTGAGCATCCAGAACAAGGTCTGCCAGGGCAAGAATTGCAGCACCAATCCGGCGACAATCGGGCCGGAAGCACCGCCAATGGCGACTGCGGTTGTCTGACTTCCAATAGCCTTCCCGCGCTCACGGGTTGGAAACACTGATATGACCATAGCGGTGCCAACCGACTGCCCCATCGAGTTACCAACTGCGGTAATGACCCGGGCGAGAATCAGAAGTCCGAAACTTGGGGCAAGTGCGGTAAATACCGCCCCACCACCGAACAACACCAGTCCTATCAAGTGCACTTTGCGTCGACCAATGATGTCGGCGAGACGGCCCATCGGCATCATGAGTGCGCTGATAGTTAGACCTTGGGCAATTACGACCCAGGAGACTGCTCTAAGCGTGATTCCGAATTCGTCTGCGATCTGAGACAGCGCAACGAAGACCATCGACATGCTGGCAACCATCGTGACAAACGAGATCCCGATGGCAGCGAATGCTTTCCATTTGTAGGAATCGACATCGGTCTGGGAAGCGTTGACCAACGACGCGTTCTCGGCGTTATCTGCCAAGTACTTCTCCGGGTAATAAAGTTGTGGTGTTCTGTTGCACCACGCGTTGAATAGTTCTCATGTGCGTCATCGTCCGATGGGCAACAGTCGGGTCGAAATACTGGTTACGTCGCCTTGGACTCGACCCAATCGAGGTCGAATTCAAACCCAAAGCCAGGTGCATCGGATGGTGTCAAATATCCGTCTTTGATCACCGGTGTTCCAGGAAGAACAACTAATTCTTCAAGAGGAACACCGGGAGGTGCTACACCTTCTGAACGCTCGGCCCACATCACCGAGGGCATCGAGTGAGCAAGATGCTGCCCGTACGGATAATTGGTGCTTGCGTGCGGAATCACTGTTAGCCCGTGTGCTTCAGCGAGGTGACATATCTTCACACCAGCGGAGAGACCTCCAACCCACTGCAAATCGGGCTGAAATATATCGACCAGACCATGACTGGCAGCGAACGCGAAGGGATGTACCGAGTACCAGTGCTCTCCCGTTGCAAGGGTTTGGTAAGGAATTCGCTGGCGAAGATTGAAGTAGCTATCTATGTCTTCAGGAAGCACATAGTCTTCCAACCACTTGATTCGGTACGGCTTCAGTGCCTCGGCGATGCGGACCAAATAGTCAGTGTTCATCGACATCCAACAATCGACTGCAATTTCAACGTCATCGCCGACCTGCTCGCGCGTTTTGGCAACCAGTTCTTCGGTCCGGTTAATTCCAGCAAGACCAGAATCTGGTCCTTCTCGCAAGAACAGTTTTACTGCTTTGAATCCGAGTTCCAGGAACCACTCGATCGAGTTTTCTGTTCCGTAAGAAATATCTGTGTTGCTTGCGTAGCAGAAGATCTTTTCTTTCTGTGGGCCACCTAGCAATTCGTAAACAGGCTTCCCCAGCAACTTGCCTTTGAGATCCCACAGGGCGTTGTCGACCGCGCTGATTGCGTAGCTCGACACACCAGCAGTTCCGTACGGCGAAGTTGCTTTCTGCATCAAGTCCCAGATGCGTTCAGTCGCCATTGCGTTCTCGCCTACAACAACCTTAGCGAGATGATCATTGATGAGTGGAACTGTCACGCCACTGTGCAGTGCCAGGCCGAATCCCCAGGTTCCGTCCTCCGCAGTAACGACGCAAGCGGCACGCTTCCAGTCGTTTGACCAGTCAGATCGCTTCAACTCCGGGTATCGCTGCATCGGACTAACAAAGCCGTTCGTTTCCATCTTCGGAACACGCGGTTTCGTGGTTGGCCGTGGAGTTACGTCAACCTCAATGGCCTTTACTGATGCAATCTTCAAAGTGTCCTGCCTTTTGAGGGATGGTAATTACCCCGAGATATGAATCTCGGGGCAATGTACACCCAAACAGAGGCAGGAGGTACTAACTGCCGCGGAACTGTTCGTCCGAATTGGCGAGCAAGTAGTCCATGTTCATCTCGATACCGAGTCCTGGACCTTCCGGCATGTGGAGGTATCCATCTTGAACGTCGAGCGGGGTTTCGATGAACACGTCGTAAGCATTCAGGCGGTGTCGAGCAGTTTCGAGTTTGTAGAAGTTCGGAACCGTCATCATCACGTGAGCACCGGCAAGGACGTTGATTGGCCCGCTGGCATCGTGAGGTGATACAGGAACGTAGTAAGCCTCACTCATCGTGGAAATTTTCTTGAGTTCAGATATTCCCCCGGTCCACGTGACGTCTGGCATCAGGAAGTCAGCGAGATCTTGCTCGAGCACTGCCACGAACTCCCAACGCGTGTGCAGTCGTTCACCTACAGAAATCGGGATTTCGATTTGGTCGCGCACATTCTTCAGCGCATGGGTGCTCTCGACCGGCACAGGCTCTTCCCACCAGTGAATGTTGTATTGAGAAACACTTCTCGAAAGTCGGACCGCAGTTGGCACGTCAAACCGACCGTGAGCATCGATTAGCAGTTCCATTTCTGAACCTGCACCTTCTCGAATGGCCGCGGTTATCTCGTTACCCTCAGCTTCTCCCTGGGGAGACATCTTTCCGCTGAGGTATCCGTTCCGCTCCTCCTCCATTCCAGGGTATGGATCGAACTTCATTGCACGGTGACCCGAGTCAGCGATTTCCTTCGCCTGTCGCTTGGCTTCGTCAGGTCCGATATTGGGATCAGGATGTGTGTAGAGATCAATCTTGTCTCGAACCGGTCCACCGAGCAGGTTGTAGATGGGCTCGTTCATTGCCTTGCCGCGAATGTCCCACAATGCAATATCGATGCCGCTTATTGCATTCGTGGTGGCACCGCGGGAACCCATGTAGGTAAATCGACGGAAGACTTTGTTCCAGATTTCCTCGATGCGGAATGGATCGTCACCTTTCAGCATCGGATCAAGCTGTTGAAGTACGGCACACACTGCCCGGTTTGCGACAGGGTGGGTTGTGGTCACCTCACCCCAACCAGTTATGCCTTCGTCGGTTTCAACTTGAACGAAGATGTATTCCCCTTGCCTGCCAAAGTCGTAAGCGGCCTTAGAAAGTAGGAGCCAGGGTGTGACTTTCGTGATTTTCATGGTGCGGTTCTGATCCGTTCTATTCGAAATTACGAGTGTTGATTTAGTGATGATATTTGTGAACGAGCGTTACCGGGCGGTTTTGCAAGGGGTAATTGCGGCCGCTGGGTTTAGTATCTGCGCTCGTGTCACCAGAATTAGAACATCAAAACATTGTCATCATTGGCGCCGGTTCCGCCGGACTAGCCACAAGTTATTACCTCACCAAAGCCGGTGTTTCACATGTCGTCCTTGAACGAGGAGAGGTCGCTAACACCTGGGAGAAAGAGCGGTGGGACGGATTTCATCTCGTAAACCCGAACTGGGCAATTCGCTTGCCGGGGTTTCACTACAACGGTGACAACCCGGATGGTTATCTTTCAAAACAAGAGACCGTCGATTATTTGAGAGACTATGCCCGGTCGTTCAACGCTCCAGTGCGATCTGGTGTGACCGTCGAGAAGGTCTCGCAAAGTGACGAGTCATTCGTTCTGGAACTTGCCGGTGACCGACAGATCACAGCGAACTGTGTTGTTGTCGCCACCGGAGCATTTGGAATTCCGAAAAAACCGAAGTTCTCGGTGAACTTAGATTCTTTCGTCACGCAACTGCACTCGAACGACTACGTAAACCATGAACAGCTACCTGAAGGTGGTGTGCTAGTTGTCGGCTCGGGACAATCCGGAGCTCAAATAGCCGAAGAGCTTCAATCGGCTGGAAAGAGGGTCTATCTATCGGTTGGAGCAGCAGGTCGCAGACCTCGCAGATATCGCGGTAAAGACTCCTCCTGGTGGAATTACACGATGGGTCAATTCGACAAAACCATCGAGGATGTGGAATCGATTGACGATGCTCGATTTGGCGCTTCGTCTCACACCAGTGGTGCTGGTGGCGGCCACGACATTTATTTACGACAACTCGCAAAGCAAGGGATGAGTCTGGTCGGCCCTGTGACGGGTGCCAACGCGAAGACCCTCACATTCCGAACCGATCTTCAAGAAATTCTCAAAGCTGTCGACGAACACCCTGTTCGGTGGAAAGCGAATGTCGATAAGTACATCAACGACCAAGGTTGGGATTTTCCAGAGGATACGACCGTTGATCCAAAGGGAATATCTGATTGGCCCAATGGCGATGCGCCCGCCGAACTCAACCTCGCTGATGAAGGCATCACTTCAATCATTTGGGCGACAGGATTCCAATATGACTACAGTTGGATCGACCTCCCGATCACAGGTGAACGCAACTACCCGAAACAACTGCGTGGTGTGACCGATTACCCGGGGCTTTACTTCATGGGTTTGCAGTGGATGTATGGCTCCAAGTCAGCACAATTTATTGGTGTTGGAGAAGACGCCGAGTACGTAGCGAGTCATGTAGCCGAACGGTTCGGAGACAACAAAAAAGGGTGATCGAAACTCGACCAGCCTTTTCTGAATATTTCCTGAGGTTACTCGGAAGCACCTGAAGGCACCGTGCCAGAGGGCTCGGAAGCTGAAGCTTCGTGAGACTGACCTTCGATGGAGATGTTCGGAATCCACTCCAACCACGAAGGTAAGTACCACGCCGACGGTCCCATCACTCGCATCACACTAGGTACCAGCAGAGATCGAACGACAGTTGCGTCGAGCAGTACCGCAGCTCCCAGGCCAAATCCCATGGACTGGAAGAAGGCGATGTCGCCAAGTGCGAATCCACCGAACACCGCAACCATGATGAGTGCTGCACCAGTAATGATGCTTGCCGTGGTTCGCAGTCCAAACGCCACTGACTCCGAAGCGAGACCCGTGATGTCGTACCGCTCCTTAATTCGACTGAGCATGAACACGTGGTAGTCCATCGACAGACCGAACAAGATGCTGAACATGAACAACGGTAACCAGAATTCGATCTGGTCAACCTTCTCGAATCCAAAGAAGTCGATCAGGAAGCCCTTCTGGAAGACAAGCACCACCAGTCCATAGGCAGCACCAACAGACAGAAGGTTCATGATGATCGATGCAATGCTGATAGTTATCGAACGGAATGCCAGCAACAGCAGAATGAAGCTGAGGCTCAGCACCGATGCGTAAACAATCGGTAGGTATTCGTCTGTAACTTTTACCGAGTCAACAACTTCAGCCGTGTCACCACCGACGTATACCTCGTACTCGCTCTCAGCCACACCAGCGAAGGCTTCAGGCACTAACTCTGAGCGGAGTCGACGCACAGTTTGCAACGCATCCTGGTTTGTCGGGTCACCTGGAAGTACAGCGCTTATCGATGCAAGATTAACGCTTGGTTCTATGCGAACAGGAGGCGCGATTTCAGGATTGCTTTCGTCCGGGTATCGGAGAACCAATCCGGCATCAGCGTTGATTGCCGATTCGAGACGCCCAATAGCGGCTTCAACATCGGCGGATCCAACGTTTCCGTCAATTGCGACAATCGTCGGAGCATCAGAACCGAACCCGTACTTGTCGTTCAGCGAAACGAAACCTTGCTTTGCAGGTTCATCGTCCGGCAAAACCGAGATTCCGCTCGTTCCTTTATCGAGTTCAAAATAGAAATACCCGAGTACCAACAGGAACGCGGTGGCAACTGCCATGCTGAGCCACGGTCGACGCATCACATTGACGGTTACAGCGTTGGCGATACCCGCTTCGGCGTCAGGATCGTATTCAGATCCTCCCCCCATGCCAAGAAAGTCGACAGAGCTGGTGAATCGCTTCAAGACAGTCAGGATCGCAAGAATCAGCATTACGCCAATCGAAACGGTAAGAAGCACAGGCCCAACACCAACGGTCAGTCCAACTGCGACTGCCCCGACTATGAACAATCCTAACGTCAGTGGCAGTGGTGCCTTCACCGCCCAGACCTTGTCTCCTAGCAATCCAATCAGTGCAGGCAGCAATGTCATTCCGACAATCACGGCAACAAACACAACCATGATTGCGCCCATGCCGAACGCCTGGAACGTTCGCTCCGGGATGATGAGCATGCCCAGCAAAGCCAGCACAACAGTGAAACCACTAAACACGACCGCTCGACCAGCAGTTCCACTGGAGGCCTCAATAGCCGCGTGCTTGTCGAGTCCGCGCGCTCGTTCTTCCTTGTAACGGGATAGGATGAACAGCGAGTAGTCGATACCAACAGCAAGTCCCATCATCGTCATGATGTTCGGGACGAATTCGTTGAGTTCTACGAACTGTGCAACAAGAGGCGTAAGACCAACGGCTACAAAAATGGCAAAGATCGCGAGAACAATCGGTACAAACGCAGCAACCACTGCTCCGAACACGAGAGCAAGAATAATCAATGCAACTGCGATACCGATCGACTCACCGGTAACTAGGTCACTCTCAGCCAATTCACTGAATGTGTGGTTGATACTGGCGAAACCGATGAGATACGCGTTGAAATTGTCGCTACGGACTTCTTCCGCAACATGAATGAGGTCACCGATGTGCTCTTCACCGTCGCCAGTAATCTCAGCGAATACAAGTAGCGAAGTGCCATCCTGGGAAGGTTGTGCCGGGTAGTTCGCCCAGTCGGTTGAAAGGAGCTGGACACCTGCATCAGTTTGGGCGGCGTTTAGTCCGTCTACGAACTCCTGGACCTTGCCGTCGAATACCGGATCACCGGGACCAATGCCCTCACCAACGAACAGAACAAGCTCGGAGAAGCTTTCTTCACCTTCACTCGCCTCATCTTCTGCTCCGGCTCCATCAAGCTCACCGAAGCGTTCGTTGATAAGATCTTGAGCTCGTTCGTACTCGAGTGTTTGGGTTGGACCTTGTTCACCGTCAAGTGCATCCGCAACCCACATCGAGCTGGAAGCGCCAGCGGCAACCATCACTAGTACCCAAGCCAGAATCGTCAGCCATGGATGCCTACCGCTGCCCCCCGCGATTCCCTGGATTGAAAATCCCATTGTTTGATGAGTCTCCGTGTCTGTTTATATCCCGCGCTGTTAGATGATCCAACTCGAAAAAAGGTTTCGAGCAAGTCATTACAAACTGGCGATCAGGATTATTGCGACCTCAGATTATTGTGAACTGCCGTATAGGGTATCCCCATTAAGGGGTATTTCGGAGTTAATTCGCAAATAATTGAATATCCAAGAAACCTGTTTTACGCCTCGAACGTGAAGATGGGGCAGGGATAAACTTCCCCCCTGTGCTTCCGAACAACCCGCCAGTCGAAAACGTTGCGACTCCACGAATAGCGAGAACACCCTTCTATTACGGATGGGTGATTCTGTTTGTCTCAGCACTGGCGAATTTTACTTCTGCGCCGGGTCAGACCTACACGTTCTCTGTGTTTCAGGATTCGTTTATCGAAGACCTGAAATTAAGTTCGACGACGATATCCAGTCTTTACCTGTTCGGATCTCTGACCGCTGCAGTCGTGATCATGCCTATCGGCAGGAATCTCGATCGGTTTGGACCTCGAATCATGCTTGTTCTCGTCACGTTCGTGATGGGGCTCGGTGCGTTTTGGATCAGCAATGTCGACTACGCCTGGCAGTTGTACATAGGATTCGCAATCATGCGGACGATGGGCCAAGGTGCACTAAGTCTCATTCCTGCGACCGTTGTTTCAGTTTGGTTTGTTCGTCGTAGGGCATTCGCCCTTGCTCTGATGGCACTTGGGGGAGCGACTGCCAGCGGAGTGTTCCCGATTTATGGCGCCACGCTTATCCAGTGGTCCGACTGGCGTACTGCGTGGGTGGTACTCGGAGTTACGGCATGGGTGCTTCTCATAATCCCAGCTGCAATATTTATGCGTTCGAGTCCGGAGTCAGTGGGGTTGGAACCTGATGGCGGCTCAGCATCGGACGAAGATGCTGACAAGCAAAGCGGGAAGAAACAGAGAGATCTCACAATCGCAGGAGATTGGCTTCTCTCTCAGGCGCTGCGCGGCAAGGTGATGTGGTTGCTGATGTTGGCTGGGGCTGCTCAATCGATGGTCGGCACTGGCGTGATGTTTCACCAGGTGTCAATCATGTCATCAAAGGGAATGGGGACAGCAGTTTCCGCTGGCGTGTTCGGAGTCGTCGCCCCGAGTTTGATAGCTGGTCAATTCATCGCGGGTTACCTCGCATCGAAATTCAAATCCAGATACATGCTTGCCGCTGGACAAATGGGAATAGTGATCTCCATTTTGTTGCTTCTCTGTGTCTCTGAAATCTGGCATGCGTACGTCTACGGGATTCTCCTGGGAATCAACATGGGATTCCTGATGAACACGAACCAATTCGTTTGGCCTGAATACTTCGGGCGAAAGAATCTCGGATCGATCAGGGGAGTCGCTAATTTCGGAACGATGGCAGCTGCTGCGCTCGGACCGCTTCCACTCGCGTTGTCGCTCGACCTTTCTGGCAGCTACACAACAGGTCTTTTCGCATACCTTTGCGTACCGCCGATCTGTGGAATCGCAGCACTGTTTGCCGGGGCACCAAAACCCGCAAATTCGGCACTCTCGCGCTGATCTTTATTGAATCCACATATTCCCTCTGACATGGACGGGCGAATGCTGGCGTTTCTGATGTAAAGTGCGCCCCGTTGAATCTCAACTAGTCAGCAAGGTTTGTGTTTCGTATGAGTCAGATGTCCGGCGCTCGTTTCCTCGCAGAAACTATGCATGGTCACGGTGTTACGCATTTCTTCTTTATGCCGGTGATTGTTCCCGACGCTATGCCCGAGTTGGAACGCCTCGGTATTACGCGAGTCATGGCACACAGTGAAAAGCCAGCCGCTTACATGGCCGACGGTTATGCCCGGGTTAGCGGGAAGGTCGCTTTCTGTGGAGCACAGTCTGTCGGAGCAAACAACCTCGCTGCCGGTCTCCAGGACGCCTATTTGGGGTGTGCTCCAATCGTGGCGCTGACAGGTCGGCTCAAACAGGAACAACAAGACCGACATGCTTACCAGGAAGTCGACCACTCGAATCCGTTCAGTGCGGTTACCAAGTACTCGAGCGTGGTTCACGAAACACACCAACTTCCAATGTTCCTAAGGCAAGCTATCCGAGAGGCAACAACCGGAACACCTGGACCAACTCATCTGGACCTTGCAGGTATCGATGGTGTTCATATCGTCGGCAACGAAGCCGATCTCGACCTTGCGATAGAAAGTCAATTCTCCAGCCTGCCGCCTTTCCGCCCAGAGCCGGACCCTGAATCTGTGAACGCGGCGTTAGCGGCGATTGCCCGGGCAAAGAAGCCAGTCATAGTTGCTGGTGGTGGCGTTACAGCTTCAGGAGCCCGCGGTGAGTTACGGGAACTCGCTCAAAAGCTGAATGTTCCGGTTGCAACTTCGCTGAACGCGAAAGAAACGTTCCCGCATGATCATCAGCTTGCGATCGGGGTACCGGGCGCTTACTCAAGGGAATGTGCCAACCAGGTTTTGGCCGAAGCTGACCTTGTGTTCTTCGTTGGTAGCCACACTGGTGGCCAGGTGACCAAAGAGTGGACCTTGCCTCGCCCAGGTACTGAGGTTGTCCAAATGGATATCAACCCGGCGGAACTAGGACGCTCCTACCCAATTTCTGTTGGTCTAATGGCCGACGCAAAAGCAGGTCTCAAGAAAATGTTGGAGGCCGTTTCTGAAGTCGGTTCACCTACCGATGAGGGAGAACGAGCAAACTGGGTATCTACCGCCCAAAAGTATGTTTCGGACTGGAAGCAAAGTGTCGATCACCTGTGGAATTCAGATGACTCACCAATGCGACCTGAACGACTTTGCAAAGAGATTACTGACTCGATGCCAAGCGATGCGATTCTCGTTTCAGACACAGGTCACTCAGGTATCTGGACAGGAACGATGATCGACCTGACCCACCCTGATCAGTCTTACATCCGATGTGCAGGATCGCTCGGTTGGGCGTTCCCTGCGGCAATTGGAGCGAAAGCTGCCGCTCCGGACCGGCCTGTGATTGCTTTCGCAGGCGACGGCGCTATGTGGTATCACTTCCCGGAACTGGACACAGCGCTTCGCTACGGGCTGAACACAGTGACAGTCGTGAATAACAACGCGTCGCTGAACCAGGAACGAGCCCTCAACGAAAACGTTTACGGGGGAGTCACTCCAGGATCCGATGAGTTGTGGAAATTGACAGACGCAGACTTCGCCAAGATTTCGGAATCAATGGGTGGTTTTGGAATTACCGTCACCAAGCCAAGTGAATTCGAAGGTGCGCTTGATCAGGCGATTAACTCAGGCAAACCTGCGGTCATCGATGTCAAAACTCACATTGACGGAATCGCTCCTAAAGCATGGGGCTATTCTAGCTAATCAGGTTAGATCGAAATCCCAAGCAGTAAATTCAAGTGCCCGAAGGCATTGCCCTTCGGGTACCGACAATCAATAATTCTTAGGAGTTGAAATGCTCGCGGCTGGAACTTCCAGAGTCGATATTACCCCACCAATAGGAATCGCCCACGCAGGTTGGGGAGCTCAAACCCACGAGGTGGCTGAGGGCATTGATATGCCACTCACGATCACTGCACTCGTAGTCGAACCGTCCGGAAATACTGATCCCTCCGAACGTATCGCCATCCTCGACATAGACACATGCATGTTGGCGACAGGATACGACAATCTGATCCGAGAAGCGGTAACAGCTCGGACCAACATCCCGGCAAGCAACCAACGGGTGTCATACACCCACACTCATTCAGGTCCAATCGAAGGTCTGTCTTGGATCGTCAAAGGAGCAGAACTGGTTGAGCCGTGGTTCGAATCAATGGGTCCAGCATCTGCTGAAGCCGTTGAACAGGCGGTTTCGAAAATTGTTGACGTTCGGGTTGAGTCTGGCTCAGGTCACTGTGAGATCAACATCAACCGGCGTCCGGTAAGTGGTGACGGACATGTTTTTACTGGTCGAAACCCCGACGGTTTTGTGGATCACGAAGTCCTCGTAACCGCGCTCGATGATCTTGAAGGAAATCCGGTCGCGACGCTCGTTAACTACGCATGTCATCCGACAATCATGGGTCCAGATAACAAGTTGATTACCCCCGACTACCCAGGTCCCATGAGAGAGACCGTTGAGAGCATCGTTGGAGGCACATGTTTGTTCCTCCAGGGCGCCGCGGGAAACCAGGGTCCAATCGATGGATTTACCGGCGATCTCTCTGTCTACCACAAGCTTGGAAAACAACTTGGAATTGAGGCGGCCCGCGTGCGCCTCAACATCGACCCGGTTCCACGCGGGGAGGAACTCGAAGAAATACTCCCATCGGGCGCGGATCTCGGTATTTATTCGTTCAACCAGATCGGTGAGCCAGACGATGCTCTCACGGTACTCAACACGACTGCCTCGCTCCCAATAAAGGAAATGCCACCTGAATCTGAGGTCCAGGCAAAGTACGACTCGATCAAAGCCAACCTGGAGAAGGTCAGGCAATCTGGTGGTTCACAGGAAGAGATCAAAAAAGCGGCTTTTCCAGCGAAGAGGGAAACTCTGCTGCTCCGCCACACCCAAACGTTCGGTCAGGGTGGAGACAAGCAGGAAATACCTATTCAGGTGATCCGCCTCGGCAACACCGCGCTGGTTTCAATTCCAGTTGAACCGTTCGCCGAGATTGGAGTTGCTGTCAAAGAGAAATCGCCTGCCGATTGGACGTTGTTCTCCGGCTATTCAAACGGCTACTACGGGTACCTTCCAATGGCATATGCCTACCCAGAAGGCGGTTACGAAGTTGGTCCAACCGCTCCATTTGAGGCGGGCGCTGCTGAGCAAATGATCGAGGACTGCCTTGAGGCAATCAAAAAACTCTGGAAATAGGATTCTTAGATGACTGATTTACCTGATGGACCAAAAATTGGAATATCGGTAGCCGACTTTTCCGACGCCACACTGCGGCGGGTGCGTCAGCTAGGCATAACTACAGTTCACTCCAGCGGGGGTGCTGGCAGTTCGAACACCAATTTCGGTCGTGAGAATCAACTTCCTTGGACACTCGATGGTCTTGGTGCTGACGTCAAAGCACTCGAAAAACACGGGATTAAAATGGGAATCAAAATGATCACGGGATTCCCAAAAGCAATTTATGGAAAACCTGACCGCGATGAGCAGATCGAAAAGGTAATCGAATCAGTACGAGTTGCCGGTCAACTTGGTATTCCGGTTGTCGAATACAACTGGTACGCCCATCGAATAATCGAGGGTTACTACTACGTCGAAGGACGCGGTGGTTCTGAATATCACGCCTTCGACTACGAAAAGATTAAAGACCTACCTCCTCTTCCAGAAGAAGGTGCTCACACGGCGGACGAAATGTGGGACAACATCACCTACTTCTTGAAAGCTGTCATTCCCGCAGCTGAAGAGTCAGGTGTTCGTCTGGCCTTACACCCGAACGACCCTCCTGCTCCAATCAGTCGAGGTTCGGAACAAATCATGGGAAGCATTGAAGGCTGGAAGAAACTCGTCAGTCTTGTCGACAGCACCGCCAACGGAATTACTTTCGACTGCGGAGTGACGCGCGAACTTGGAGGCGATCCAGTCGAAGTAGCCCGCTATTTCGGCGACCTGGATCGAATCAATCATGTTCACTGGCGGAATGTAATTACCGAAATTCCGGGCGAGAAGTACACCGAGGTATTCCTCGATGAGGGCCAAGTGAACATGTACGCCGTGATGGAAGAACTCGTCCGGCAAAAATACCCTAGGATGCTCTATCCAGAACATCCTCCGGTTATCGACCACGACAAGGATTTCCCGACCGATGGCTTTGGTGCCGGGTACACAGGGTTCGCTTACACAGTCGGATACGCCAGAGCCACCTTGCAAGCAGTCCACGCGAATCAAGCGTAAGTTGAGCTATCGTTTAGTCCGTTAGGAGTTACCGCATGTACAACCTGAATCACATACACCTGAAGTCGAACGACCCTGAGACCATCGCCAAGTGGTGGGTCGATAATTTTGGATTCGAGATCGTCGATGACTCGACCAGGCACACCGGTGATCGCTTCATCAAGTGCCGTTCAGCAAACGGTGTTCCCGTAAACATCTCGGGACCTCTTGATGGGCAAACACTGCCAGCTAGTGATTCTGGAGTGAACCTCGGGTTGGAGCACTTCGGATTCGACGTCGAGGACATCGACGCAGAAATCGAGCGATTAGCCGCCGTGGGTGCACCGTTGGTCGACGGACCAAATGAGCTTCCAGACGGCACTAGGTTCTGCTGGGTTAGCGCCCCGGACAACGTCCGTGTTGAACTAATCCAGTGGCCTAAATAGGCACTTCTACAATTCTCTAATTGTTATCAGAGTCGGCTCCAAGGTTTTCACCGCGGAGTCGGCTTGCGCGAATGTCGTGTTTTCCGGGATAGCGAACCGGCAAGTGCCCATCATCGATCATGAGATCGAGAGGGTTCTCCAGGGTTTTCATTGGCAGCTCAACCTGGGTGTGGGTTCTAGCTGATTCGTAAACGGCGTGGATCATTTCCAACGCCTTGTAGCCGGATTCGCCGTTTCCTCGGTGGTAATCGGTTGTGCCGTTCACCCAGTCAGCTAACTCACGAGCTTGCCCTGCTCCGCCTTCGACCCATTCGAAACGGTCTGCACCGTACTTGAAAAATTCACCATCTGGCTTGTGATGTGTCCAACCAGCTGCTGAACCGTTCATCAGGTAGAGGTCGTCGGTAGTCATTTCGATCATGCCCTCTGAGCCATAGATCCTGGCACCTTGCCAGCGAACTGGAGTCAGGTCAGAAACGATCATTGCTTGCGCACCGTTTTCGAATCCAAACAACGCGAGGGCTTTATCTTCAATTCGCGTCGCACGTTCCCAATGGTCGGTTTCGCGCTCAACGTTTCCCATCACCCAGGTGCACTCAATGTCGCCGAGCAGGTAACGGAACATGTCGGTCTGATGTGACGCGTAGTTCGGAAGACCATCGCCAGCGACGCTTGTGATCAGCCGGACATCGCCAATTGCTCCGTCTTCAATCAACTGCCGGGCAAGTGTGTAGGCAGGAAGGAACCTGCGCTGATGACCGATGATTAGTTTGACGTCGTAGCGCTCACAAACCATAAGCATGTTTTGCGCAGCAATCAAAGAATCCGCCATCGGTTTCTCACACAGAATCGCTTTTACGCTGCCCGATGCAGCGGCGGCAATAGTCATGGGAGCGTGACCGGTGTGCCAAACACCAACCGAGACAATGTCGGGTTTCGCAACCTCGAGCATTTCTCGGTAGTCAGTGAAGTGCTGAGGATGGTAATCGGCAGCCTCAGCAAACTCCTCGTCGTATTCCTTCATAACCTCTTCGCTGAGATCAGCCAGTGCAACGACTTCGTAAGAACCAGTCCGCAAGTAGCCGCGTGTGTGGTTCTGGGTCATGCCACCACTACCGATGACTCCGACTCTGAGTTTGTCTGCCAAAATTTGCTCCCTGCGCTTACTACTGGTTGAACGGCGAGAGTGTACTCTCAGCCCCGAGAAATTTCTCGTCCGACCAGTGGCCCGATTTAACGATGGAGCGTAGATGCAGTTGAACAAACCTTTGAAAGTGAAGGTAGAGAGACTCAAGAACAATCCGATCATTACTCCACACATGGATGACCGGATGGGCGAGAACATCAACGGACCCAGCTTGATCGAAACGCCCGAATGGCTACCGAATCGGCTTGGTAAGTTCTATCTGTACTTCGGCCATCACGACGGTCGATACATTCGCCTCGCCTATTCAGATGTACTTGAAGGTCCCTGGCAGATTTACTCGCCGGGCACACTCCAGCTAGAGGAATCCCATTTCTCCGGTCACATTGCTTCACCGGATGTTCACGTTGATGACGATCGCAAACAGATCAGGATGTATTTCCATGGCTCGGACACGCGCTCTGGTCACGGCGGAGAACAGTTCACCAGGGCTGCTTTCTCGGACGATGGACTGAAATTTCAGGCGTTACCCGAAGAACTGGGCAACCCGTACATGAGGGTTGTCGAACACAAAGGTGCTTCGTATGGCGTTGCCATGCCGAACACCTTGTACAGGTCAGTCGATGGAATCACCGATTTCGAGAAAGGTCTTGATCTCGGACCAGCGGATTCAAGGCACTGTGCGCTCATGGCTTTGGACGATCAACTGATCATTGCTTACACCGTGATTGGTGAAGCGCCGGAACGCATCTACATATCAATGATAGACACCGCCGAGGACTGGCGATATTGGTCTCTGGGTGATGCTCAAGAAATTCTCCGTCCAGAGGTTGAATGGGAAGGCTCAACTGCTCCGAAGTTGCCTTCAAAACGCGGCTTGATTGAGAGCAAAACCAATCAATTACGAGATCCGTCATTCTTCAACCACAATGACATGCTTTACATGCTCTATGCGGTCGCTGAAGAAACCTGTATAGCGATTTCTAAACTCAATTTCTAGCGATTTCGTAAGTCGTATTTTATTGAAACCGTCAGGGCATTCGCTCCCTTTGAAATTTACATAATCCTCACGGGTTCATCTCGATCCTCACACAGGACACGTTGAGACTTCTCTCCAACGGGCTGGATGTGAGTGATTAATTCTTCAAGGGATTGAGTATGACCCAAGTATCACGTCGGAGCTTCATCAAGTTCTCAATGGCCGCGGCTGCTACAACAGCTGGCGCAGGGCTCCTTTCCGACCAATTAACAAGCGGTGATACCACTCCGGTAAGCGATCCGCAGCTCCAGGGAGTCGAGTGGAATAAAGCCCCCTGTCGATTCTGTGGAACCGGGTGCAGTGCACTGGTCGGTACCAAGAATGGTGAGATCGTTTCGGTAAAGGGCGACCCTGAGTCGCCGGTCAACAAAGGTCTTCTTTGTGTCAAAGGCTACGGCCTGCTGAAAATCCAGAACGGTGACGACCGACTCACAGACCCACTAATTCGAGTCAACCCAAAGGGTGACCCGGAAGGCCCTAAGTACCGCAAAGCCTCGTGGGACGAGGCGCTAAACCTCATCGCTGACAAGATGAAGCAGGCGAAAGAGGAACATGGCGCCGGGTCAATCTCGATGTTCGGTTCCGGTCAATGGACAATCTGGGAAGGCTACGCTGCTGCGAAGCTATATAAAGGTGGAATCGGCACCAACAATATCGAGCCGAATGCCCGACACTGCATGGCCAGTGCGGTAGCAGGATTCATTTCGACCTTCGGTATCGACGAGCCTATGGGTTGTTATGACGACTTCGAGCATGCCAATGCTTTCGTTCTCTGGGGAGCGAACATGGCAGAAATGCACCCGATGCTCTGGGCACGGGTCACTGCTCGCCGAATGTCTGAGCCGACAACCCAGATCGTCAACCTGACAGTTGCGAACAACCGCACGTCAGAGATGTCCGACCGGGAAATCATTTTTGAACCTCAGTCTGACCTAGCGATAGCGAACGGCATCGCCAATTTGATCATCCAACGTGGTCAGGTCAACGCATCCTTTGTGAACGACCACGTTCAATTCAAGCGTGGAAAGTTCGACATTGGGTACGGACTGGAGGACAACTTCAAGTTCGCTGAAGAGGCGAGCGTCGTTGACTTTACCGAGTACGCTGCCCATGTCTCCGAATACACACCTGAAAAAGTGCAGGAGATCAGCGGAATTACGCCAGATGAACTAAGTGCTCTGGCAGATATTTACGGTGACCCGAACATCAAGACGATGTCGCTGTGGACGATGGGTGTGAACCAACACACTCGTGGAACGTGGATGAACAACCTCATCTATAACCTCCACCTCCTCACCGGAAAGATCGCATCTCCTGGCAACAGTCCTTTCTCATTGACTGGTCAGCCAAGTGCATGTGGAACGGCACGAGAAGTCGGAACATTTACTCACCGACTTCCTGCCGACATGGTGGTCGCTAACCCTGAACACAGGAAAATCGCAGAGGAAATCTGGGGATTGCCAGAAGGAACCATTCCTCCAAAGCCTGGTTTCCACGCTGTGGAAATGATCAGGGCGATCGACCGTGGTGAGATCAAGGTTTTCTGGTCGCAGGTTTCGAACCCGTTCCAGGACTACGCGAACCTGAACAGGTACCGAGACGCAGTAAACCGGGGTGATGTGTTCGTTATCGCCTCAGATGCCTACCCAACACGTACCACTGAGCTTGCAGACGTGATTCTGCCGACAGCAATGTGGATTGAGAAGGAAGGAGCATTTGGCAACAGCGAACGTCGTACTCACTTCTGGAAGAAACTAACCCAGGCCCCAGGTCAGTCGAAATCTGATCTCTGGCAAACGATAGAGGTCGCCAAGCGTCTCGGTCTCGGTAGTTTGTTCTCTTACACAGCAAGCGAGTACCCGCTTATCGATGGTCATCCTCACTCGGATGCTTCTATCGACAACGGCTTCTACGTAGAAAAGGCACTGTTTGAGGAATACAGGAAGTTCGGTGTCGGAAAAGCTCACGACTTAGCACCGTTCGACCTGTACCACCAAACTCGTGGTTTGCGCTGGCCGGTTATTGATGGCCAGGAAACCAAGTGGCGTTTTAACGAAGAGTACGACTCATACGTTCCACCGGGAACAGGCTTCAATTTCTACGGAAATGCAGCCAAGAACGGTGGTAAGGCAGTGATGTGGCTGCGTCGTTACGAGCCGCCGCCCGAAATGCCTGACATCGAGTACCCGCTCTGGCTGATGACCGGACGTGTGCTGGAGCACTGGCACAGCGGAACTATGACACGTCGTGTTCCAGACCTGTGGCGAGCCTACCCGCACGCAACCGCGAACATTCATCCCCGTGACGCTATCAAGTTCGATATCGAGCATGGGGACAGGATCAAGATCACATCCAGACGTGGAAGCGTTGAGGTGACAGTCGACATCAATGGTCGAGTCAAACCACCGCAGGGCATGGTTTATGTCCCGTGGTTCGACGAAGACGTGATGATCAATGACGTGACCCTCGATGCTTACTGTCCGATATCCAAACAGACGGACTTCAAGAAGTGCGCCGTGAAAGTGGAGAAGGTGTAATGAACACTATCCAACCTTCCAGCTATAAACGCTCCTTGGTTTCTGTTCGGGCAGTACTTCTACTTGGGTCGTTGATCGCACTAATGGCAGTTGCGGCCTGTTCGTCGGATGACGAGCCGGAATCACCGGTTCCTCCAACGGCAGTCGTTCCGGCTCCAGCGGTTACTCAAGTTACGCCAACTGCGGTACCGACTGTTCCGCCTGCGCCTACTGCAACGACGGTTCCGGCTGCAACCCAGCCTCCAGCACCGACACCTACGCAGGACCCTGAGTCTGCGTTGTACACACTGGAGTTGCTGGCAACCGGCCAGATTGATCCGAACAGGTTCGCCAACGTTTCACCAGGTGAGTCACTCCTCCTAGACCGAGCGTACGACGGCGCTCCTCCAAAGGTTCCTCACCGAGCTGATGACCTAACGATCACCCCATCGGAAAACTCGTGCATGAGTTGTCACGAGTACGGGAAGACGGTCAACGGCGGTGTAGCGATTCAGGTGCCAATCAGTCACTACATGGACTACACCACAAACACGATCTCAGGCGAGCTTTACGGCATGAGGTACATGTGCACAGCGTGCCACGTTCCTCAGGTAATCGATGAGCCGCCGTTCTTGGACAAGTAATGGGATTTGCGGGTCGGTGTTTTACCGGTCCGCATAAAGGTCGATGGAAACATCCACAGTGGAGCAGATCGACTGACCAGAACAAAGGGCTGGTTGTTCGAATAACGGGAGTCTGGGATTGAATACGGAACCAGATATTAAAAAAGAAAAGGAAGAAAACCTACGCAAGTGGGAAGTCAGCCGCCGTCAGATGCTGAAGATGATGGGTGGAACGGCCGCGGCTAGCATGGCCGTTGCATGGCTTCCTAACGATTTGCGAGATGATCAGCCTCAAGACGAGTTAGTTCCGTCCGAAGCACTGAAGGATGCTGATTCGGAACGTCGACTTCGCCAGTGGATGATGATCATCGACCAGCGTTTTTGCGATGGATGTCAATCTCAAGGCACTGCGCCTCAATGTACTGAGGCTTGTAACTTCGGACACTTCGTCCCTGAACCGATGCAGTGGATCGAGGTTTACGAGCACGAGATGCACCATGATGAGGGTGAAGTCGAGGCACTTAGGGCCTCAACAGCACCGCCCGCCGAAGGCAGCAGCTTCATGCCAACCCCGTGCATGCAGTGCCAGAACCCGCCTTGTGTAAACGTGTGCCCGGTCGGTGCTACATGGACTACACCTGAGGGCATCACGCTAATCGATCAGAACCGATGTATTGGTTGCCGTATGTGTATGGCCGCCTGCCCTTATGAACGTCGTTCGTTCACATGGGGAGAGCCACCTACCCACCCAGCGACCGAGTTCATTGAACACAGCGTTGAACATCAGTTGCCAATGAAAAAGGGAGTCGTGTACAAGTGCGACTTCTGCCCTGAAATGGCACGCGCCGGACGTCTCCCGTTCTGTGCATCAGGTTGCCCGAACAACGCTATTTACTACGGTGACCTTGAAGAGGACATCGCTACCAACGGTGACCAGGTCGTTCGCATTAGCGAGTTCCTGACCGCCAACTCTGCTTACCGTCATAAGGAGGAGTTGGGAACGAGACCACGTGTCTACTACATCGAAGGTCATGGCGAACTCGTCGGCCGCGACCCACGTAACCATGGACTTGCTCCTGTCCGTTGGGTTGACGATGAGAACGAACACACAGACCACTGGGAGAGATCAGTCGAATGACCTATTCAACCGAATCTCTCCAACGTCACACGATCGAGGCGATGCAGCGCTTCAGTCGAACCTACGTGATTGCTTTCGCAATTCTTCTGACACTGGTGATCATTGGCGCAGCCGCATGGATTTATCAGATTCGTGAAGGACTGATCGTGACTGGCATGCGTGATCGAATCACGTGGGGCCTGTACATCACACTGTTCGTGTTCTTTATCGGAGCAAGCATGGGTGGAACCTTCGTCTCTGCTGCCTTGCGTCTTGCCGACATGGGTTGGCGAGCTCCGATCAGTAGAGGTGCCGAGTACATCACCGTCGCGGCACTGTTGACGGCATCGCTGTTCATTTTCGCTGACATGGGACGCCCAGAACGAGCTCTGAACATCATGTTGTTCGGTCGCTGGGAATCTCCGTTGGTCTGGGATGTATACGGACTAACAACTTATCTCGCAGGAAGCATGGTTTACCTCTACCTCGCGGTACTGCCTGACCTTGCGTTGGTGCGCGATGCCATTGGCGAAAAATTAGATCCTGTTCGCCGGCTTTTCGTTGTGATGTTTTCTGCGAGTTGGACAGGACATCCAAGACAAGAACGCGCACTACACATCTCACTGCAGGTCATGACGGTCGTCATCGTTCCAGTCGCGGTGATGATGCACACGGTCACTTCCTGGATTTTCGGTATGACCTTGCGTGAGCCTTGGGACAGTCCGATGTTCGGTATCTACTTCGTTGTGGGTGCTGTGTACTCCGGTGTTGGATTGATCGCTGTCTTCATGTTTGTCATGAGGAAGCTCAATCGTCTTGAGGCCTACATCACTGATCGTCACTTCCAGAACATGGGAACACTCCTTGCTGGTTCGGGTGGTGTGATGGTCTTCTTCCAGATATCAGACCTGGTAACTGCAGGTTTCAAGCTGAAGACCGGTGCGGCTTTCAACCTGTACCAGCTTGCAGATGGTGCAATGTCCCCAATTTTCTGGACTTACATTTGGTTAGGTCTGATCGTGCCGCTGGCACTCATGCTCAACCCGTGGACACGAACTGTCCTCGGCGTGTTGATCGCTGCGGTGCTCGCTAACGTCGGCATGATGCTCGAACGATACTTCATCGTAATCGGCGGACTCAGAGTTCCTTTGAACCCGTACGAGCCGCCTAACTACGCTCCAACAGTAACCGAGCTGCTAATAGTCCTCGGTCTCTGCTCATTCTTCGTCCTGGTCATCATGATCATGATGAAGCTCGCTCCCGCAATCTCAGTTCAGGAGATGCTTGAGACAGGAGAGCTTGAAACCGTCGAAAAAGAGCTTTCAACAGCGGAAGGAGCTGCGTCATGAAGAAGATGTTGTTCCTCATCGCAATGGTTGTAGCCACAACAAGTTCACTGCTGGCGACGCCTGGTTCGGCATCAACTCAACAACCTGAGCCGATTATTTCGGTCAGTGCCGTTGAGCAAGTCGATGCTGGTCAGCGACTTGCTGTAGCTGCTTATTTGATCGATCCGCTGGGCAACCCAATTTACGAAGCGGAGGTCGACTTCACTTTCGAGGTCGAGTTCTTGAATGTGACGAGCGCAGTTGAAATTGGTTCAGCAATTACTGATGAAACTGGGCTCGCATTACTCGAGTTTTCTCCGACGGTAGAAGGTGTAAACGTGATCACCGCTTCGTTCCATGGCAATGAAGTCTTCGCTGAAGCTTTCGCAACCACCGAGCTGTCAGTTATCTCGAACGGACGACTCTACAAAGAGCTACCGCCTTATCGAGTGCCTGGGGCAAATATGTGGTTGACCGCTGGGCTAATCGCAATTGTCTGGTTGATATTCATCGGCTCACTTGGACTCGTCGGATGGGCGAATATCCGTACTCGCCGCGAGCAGGGAGGATCGAATGCTTAATTTTTCGTTCCTCAGCAAAAATGCCGGAATCATTGGACCGATCACCGGAGTCGTCATTCTCGTAACGACAGTCTCGATTCTTGTACTCCAAATGACGATTCGCCCTTGGGCTACAGACGACTACGGGCAGAACACTCATCTGAACACAACTGACGAGTGGAATGACTACACACGGACTGATTTGACCTACGTTGGTGATCAGTCAGCAGGTCCAGACGGCTGGGTTCCCTCTGAGCTTGCGGCTCAATCTCAGTACCAGGGCTTCGCAGCGTTCGTCGCTTACGGCTGCGCCAGTTGCCACGCAATCGATGGAACCGGTACCACCGCGGGTCCATCGATAAACGGTACTTCGATGCGCAGGCTCCAAAATATGGTCAGGAAAGGTCCGAAGTCGATGCCTCTATATGCAGAGCATCATGTTTCGGAAGCTCAGTTGGAGGCAATCGCTGAATATCTGATGGACAGGCCTGAAGCGACTCCCGAACCGGAGTTGGTGGTTCGCCCAACGGCGACTCCATTCCCGGTGCCGACTGCGACTATGGAACCGACTGCCGTGCCTATTGCGACCCAGGGTCCTCAATCCACGGCAATACCAGGTGCAACCGCTACACCGGTTCCACCTACTCCGACACCGAAACCGGCGGTCGACCCCGCTGCTTTGGTTACCGCTCAGCGTCTCTTCTTCGACGTTGGATGTGACATATGTCACGGTGAAGTCGGCGAAGGTGCCAAAGGTGGACCGTCGCTGGAAGATCTCACCGCCGAACAAATTCGTGATTTTGTACGCAATCCTCAACGCCCAGCTGGATCTTCATACAGCGAAGCAATGGACGCGTATGACGAAGCATCGCTTTCTGATGCTGAACTAGATGAAATCATCTTCTTCTTGCTCAACCGGGAGTAAATCGAATGGAGACTAAATTGCAAAATAAGTTCGCAACCCGAACGCAACTCGCAGGCTTAACGGCTCTTAGTCTTCTGCTGATGTTTGCCCTTGCGTGTCAGGGTGAAGTCGGTGACCACGGTGAAGATGGTCCAGTTGGACCTCCCGGACCTCCAGGTGTCGCAGGACCAGTGGGTCCCGAAGGTGGCATTGGAGCCGCTGGTCCAGAAGGTCCGCAAGGTGCGATCGGTCCTCAGGGCCCTCAAGGTCCCATTGGCCCTGCACCATCCCAAGATCAGGTTCAAGCTGCGGTGAACGCATCTATGACCGTGTCGGTCGACGCTGATGTAATCGCAAAAGGTGGTCGACTCTACGACAACTGGATGAAGGAAAGCGGAATCGAAGCGCTTCCCGGTGATCATCCTCTTTGGGCTACTCAGACGACCAACACACGAACTGAAGCAACAACGTTCCGTTGCAAGGAGTGTCACGGTTGGGATTACAAGGGAGCCACCGGCGCTTACGGTTCCGGCTCTCACTACACTGGATTCCCGGGTGTGATCAAGGCAGGGAAGAGTATTGAAGTTGAAGATCTCGCTGTGGTACTCAAAGGTGGATTCAACATCGACCACGATTTCCGTTACGACATATCACGCTCAAACCTCAATGCGCTCGCAGCGTTCTTGAAGTACGGAACTGTCAATTACGCCGACTTGATCGACTATGACACGAAGTTGCCACGCGGCGTGCCTTCGTTCTCTGACGGTGCAACGCGATACGCCCGTACCTGTGCAAGTTGTCACGGGGACGATGGAACCAGTATCAACTTCGGCAGCGAGGCAGAACCGGTGTACATCGCCGATCTTGCCGACGCCAACCCGTGGGAGTTCTTGCACAAGGCTCTCTACGGTCAGCCTGGGGCACGATCCATGCCAGCAGTATCGACTCGTGGTTGGGGCGATCAGGATCTAATCGATCTCCTGGCTCATTCCCAGTCACTAAACGACTAATCTATGCGGAACGGTGTGCGTCGCCTTTACCGGCTAGCGCACACCATCCTGCGGAGCGTACCCAAGCACTTCTTTAGCCCTCGAGTTGTCGCGGAACAATTTCTTGTTATCTGAGGTCGACCAGAAAATATCGAACCGGATGCTCTCCGGGGCCTCGATGCACTTGACTGTAAGCTGCTGCAAATCTCGGTGACTTTGCCAGTTGGCTTGTCCCCTGCCCGGCCCGGCTTTGTCTTCACGTCCGGTGCTTGAGATGCGTAAGTTGATGACCGAAAGATCAGATGTCAGGGCGTAGTAACGTCCCAAGTCTTCTCCAAATAACTTCGTAACGCCATACAGGGAGACGGGTTTTGGGTCAGAGTGTTCGGAAACCATGTCCCACGAATCAGGAATGGGGACATCTTCGACCGAGACCAATGACTTGTATGGCTCTTCCAGTTCATAGCCGTTAGAAGTTGCACCCGAACTGGCAAGAATGACACGCTTCACCCCAGCACGTTTGGCTGCTTCAAGCACGTTGTAGCAACCTTCAATGTTGTACTTGAGCATCCGCTCCCAGCTGCCGTCCATTCCGTCTGGATCACTTAGCCCTCCTGCGGCTGCAAGGTTCACAACCACGTCGATGCCAGTGAACGGTTCAATCAACGAATCCATATCGGAAATGTCTGCCTTGAAGACGTGATCTTCTGGCAGATCACCAACTCCAGATCTAGAAAGCGCAAAAAGGTCGTAGCGTTCCTCGAGGGCAGGACGCATCGCTGCACCAACCACGCCGTTCAGGCCGGTTACAAGTACTTTGAGTCGGGAATCAGTCATACAAGCTCTCTACGGTGATCGGTTACGGCATCGAAATACCGAGCTCTAATTCGGTACTCATTGAGTTGAACCATTCGACGACTTCTCGGTGATATGGAATGCCGTTCTTTTTACGAATCTCAGTTTCTTCGTGCTCTGGTAGTCCTGCGTAATAGACGCGGTCGTAACCGGGCGCCGGTTTGGTGTTGGCGAGCTTTTTGAGCAGCTTGTCCATATCTTCTTTGAATTCGTCTGAGTCGGTGAACGACTCGACATTGAATGCCATCACGAAGAATGAATATTTGCGATCCGCGATAAATCCGGGGCCGTTGCCCGAAAGAATGCCCGCCATGATGTCGGCGATGGTGGCAAAACCGTATCCCTTGTGGCCACCGTTTTCCCGGGTACCCCCAAACGGCAACATTCGGAACGTCCCAAACTCTGGCACATTGACCGGTTCCATTATTGGTGTGCCATCCATATCGGCGATCCAACCGGGTTCGATCTTCGAGCCAATGCGACGCGTCAGATTCAATTTGTTCGCGGCAACTTGCGTGGTTGCAACATCAAAAACAAATGGAGGCATTGTTTTAGCTGGTGCACCCCAGGCAATTGGCTGTGTTCCAAAAGCTGGCTCTGCTCCGTTTGTGGGAACCTGCGCACCACCACCTGCTGACACCATCGCCATGCCGACCATGTCTTGTTCAACTGCCTGTAAAACGTAGTACGCGAGCATTCCGAAATGAGCAGTGTTGTTGACTGCAACCGCCCCCATACCGAACTCCCGCGCCTTGTCGATAGCGAGTTCCATGGCCCTCGGGCCGAGGTGAATACCAAGGCCCTGATCACCATCCCAAGTGGCACTCACGGCTGACTCGCGAACGGTTTTTACATCTGGTCGTGGGTTGTAAGCACCCGATCCGTACGAAGCGATGTAGTTCCGCAGCATGTTAGATATACCGTGGCTCTCGCACCCTCGCAGATCACTCGTGAGTAGGACATCGGCGCACGAAGCTGCTTCGTCGGAGGGCAAGCCCATCTTTTCAAAAACAGCCTTAGTTCCAGCCCTGGCTTTATCTTCGCTAACAAGTACCTGGTCGGCTTCTGGAACCAGAAAGTGCTTCAGCATTCTTAAATCACCTCGAAATAGCTGACGTTAATTCGGCGGGATTCTAGCTCTGTATTCCGCGGCGATGTGCCGTAGCGACGGTGAGTTTGGTCGAATCGCAACAAATTGAACCGAAATCAGTCGGTAAATTCAACTTGCTGATTCTGTTCTGGATCTTGCCGGTATTTGCCGTTTGAAGGCGATGGCTTTCCGTCTGCCCCTGCTGTCCAGAACACGTTGTGATCCCAGGCTGAATCGTTGCGTTCAGGATGATCTGCTCTGTAATGGCTACCTCGGCTTTCGGTGCGATATTTCGCAGCGGTCGCCATTAGATCTGCCGTGAAAAGAAGACTGTCAGTTTCGAGAACCCGCATCAGATCGGAAAGACCGTTGACAGGTACATCCATGAGTTGCTCATCGCGCAAACTGGATGTTGTGTTCAACATTTCATCGAGCAAATCATCACTGCGCACTGCGATCAAGGATCGTCCTGCCGAGGTTTTCAAATCTTTCCTGATGTCGAACCACGATGCGGAGCCGTTGCCTCGACCGAATTGATTGATCCTCGCAAGTGGGGCCTCCAGTACAGATTCCGTGAATTCGCTTTGCCCAGTTGATCGAGCATGTCCAGCTGCTTTCTCCCCTGCCCTTCGACCGAAAACGTTACAAGCGGCGAGCATTCCACCACCCAAACGATCAGCTCCGTGCGGTCCGGCAATCGTCTCACCAATTGCAAACAATCCGGGAATCGTTGATTCGCCGAACTCGTCAACCCTTATACCACCGTTTATTGCGTGGGCTGAGTGAGCGATTTCGATAACGTCATCACCCATTTTTATGCCATCGACTGGCGGGTGATGCTGAGGGCGTGCTGGTTTCGCTGTTTCTGGATCGACGTTGGTGAAGTCGACCGTTATCGCCCCGCGCTCTGTACCTCTTCCATCTCGAATTTCAGACTGTATCGCGATGTCCAACCACTTCGAAATATCACGGGTGCTGTACGGGTAATGATGCGTCCTTTGCTCAAATGCAGCTTCCGCAGACACCCCGTCAGGAAGGTACTTGTGAACGAACTCCTCACCGCGTCCATTCCTGAGAACAGGATTCAGAGTCCACCACGGTCCGCCACCCATCGGAGGCGTGCCTTTAACCTCGCGAATCATGTACTGCATAAACTCAAGATTCACTAGTTCGGCACCGACTCTGAATGCAATTGCGTATCCATCCCCGGTGATATCACCGGGAGTGTGGCTGAGCGGGAACATCTGCGCCCCCCCCCCTGTAGCCATGATCACCGCCGAACACCGATAAGCGATCAAATCACCATCACCAGTGATAGCCAGCGCGCCAACGCATTCACCATCGTTCACCAGCAAGTCGACAACAGTCGTGCCTTCGTGAACTTCAAGATTGCTCTCGTGCGCTTTGCGAGCCAGTACTTCAACCATGGTGCCGGTGTGACCACCGATCGAGTTTGGAACCATGCCATGCGCACGGGGTTGCGAGGCGAAGCAGGAATACCCTGAGTAGTGCCGACGTTTCCCCTCGGAGTCATCGATCAACTCGAACCCCCATCCCTGGAGTTCCAGCAAACGCTCCGGGGATTCTTCTGAAAGAATTTTTGCCATTCGGGCGTCAGCCATGCCAAGCGCTGCGGTCATGATGTCCTGGAAGTGAACAGCCGGTGAGTCCTCAGGACCGCCACAACCATCGGCTGCCTGCCATGCCGACCCAACACCGATCTTGTTCATGCCCGGGTAGTTCGTGGCACCTGATTTGCCAAGCTCTTTTTTCAGAACCATGGTTACCATAGCGCCTGTTTCTCCTGCAGAAACTGCAGCGCGTGAAGCGGCCGCTCCACCACCGATGATCAACACATCGGTTGCATGTATGCGATCTACGTTGCGGAGCGGGCTAATGGACATTTATTTCGAAGGCTTCTCTATTGAATATTCGATTGCTGAATAGATCCATTTTCGTACGGTTTCAGCAACTGGTAACAGGAGGTAATTGCCGGTGCATCGATCCCGTGTTCGTTGGCTGCACGCACGACTCTACCGATCAAGTCTTCGACTTCGAGAGGCCGTCCATTCTCTAAATCTCTCGTCATCGACTGCTTAGAATTCGGGAAAACCTGTGCGAAGTCGACAAGCTGTTTTGCCGACATTTCAAATCCCTCAGCCTGACCCACCGCAGCAACTTCCTCGCATGCTTGCTGGTGCAATTCCCGCAAAGTCTCAAATCGATACGAATCTCCGGGGCTAAGTCGTGCGACTATGAACGGGCTGAAAGACGCATAAGCACACATCTTCGTCCAGAGCGGCTGCCAAATGTTGTCGGTGGTCTCAACGTTCCAACCAGCATCAACGAGGACCGTGTGCAGGTCTCGAAGTCGGTCACTGACCGGGCCATCTAACTCACCAATATAGTTTGGGCTGTAAGTTGCGTAACCGAGCATGTGTTCACGCCCGACTACATCGCCGATTCGTCCTGGTGCGTCCACACCGTTTTGTAGGGGGATCACGAGTGTGTCTGGACCCACAATCGGTTTTACCTGCTCAGCGGCTTCCGGCAAATGGTATGTCTTCACACCAAAGATGATTGCATCAACCGGATCTCGCCCTTCAACGTTGTCTGTTGCGTCGACCTCAGGAATAGAAAATGCGTCGCCAAGCGCACCGTCCCCGATTCGAAGACCTGAAGTTTGGAGTTCCTTCAGCCGCTCTCCCCTGGAAATGAACAACACATCATGACCCGCCAGGGCGATCTTGCCGGCGTACCGGCTTCCAATATCGCCAACGCCGATCAGAGCGAATCGCATGTAGCCCCCGTACCTCTAGTACTGCAAATTTCTATCAACAAGATTGATCATTGCTCGCCCGTTGAGAAATCGTTCGAGGTTGTCCTCAAAAATCTCCACGGTGCGCCGATCGAGCAACTCAACTTCGGCATTACCAGCAATATGAGGCGAAATTATCAGGTTTGGAGCGTCCCAAATCTCGCTGTCGTCGGGGTGGGGTTCCGGCCAAACAGAGTCCAGTCCCGCACCAGCGATGGTTCCGTCTTTCAAGGCACTAATCAACGCGTCGTGATCAAATAATCGCCCCCTCGATGTCACCACAAGCCGCGCTGTGTTTTTCATCTTCTTCAGCTCGTCGGCACCGATCATGTAGGCGTTTTCTTCGGTGTACGGCGCGGTCACAACGACGTAATCACTCTGTATAAGGAGTTCATCGAGATCGCCTTCACCGAGAACGCGATCAACGATCGGTTCACCGTCAATCGGATGCTTGTCGAGCGCGATCACATTCATTCCAAGAGCCTTGGCGCGCCAGCCGGTTTCTCTACCCGACTTACCGAAGCCAATGATGCCGACCGTTTTATCGCCGAGGAATTCGACCACATGAAGTGCGCCGTCCTGATCCCATCGTTTATTCGCGAAGTCATCAGCGAATCGTGGCAGTTGGCGCGACAAAGCGAGCATCAGGGTAACGGCGTGTTCACCAATCATCGGTGCACCCGCTCCCCTGGCATTTGTAATGATCACATCGGTGTCGGCAATTTGTGGAACCGCCCCGAAGAGCCCTTCCATCCCCGCATCCAATGTCTGAATCCATTTCAGTGAACTGGCACTCTCGAACTGTTCTGAGGTGAGGTATCCGAAGACAACATCGGCATCGGGGATTTCCTTCTGTATCTCGTCGTCCGAGTATGCTTCTGCGAATTCGACATCAGGATATTTTTCGACTATCGCCGGGTAGTAAGGCTTTCCAAAATCAGCCAACAACAGAATTTTCAATCTGGATGTTCTCCGTTAAACCTTCCGGATTGCAGCAACTGCCGCATCCACCAATATTTCGCCTGCTTCGGGCGCGTACGGACTAGTTGTGGTGCCGTAATAACGTCTGAACTGCTTCATATCGATTATTTCGTCGAGTGGGATCCCGGCAGTGTCGTCGTACGCATTTCGAGTAGACACATACCCGATATATTCACCGCAGTAACTGGCTACTAAAACGTTCGTTCCGGCGCGCTCTCGAATATCAACGCCAAGTTCGTTGAACAATTCACCCGGATGCGACGAAATCACCGTTTCACCAATTCGAATAGCGTTCGCGTTCACTTCCACACCAGGCAACGCCTGAGATTCAGCGAGAGTGAGTTCGTTTCGACCAATTTCATATAGCTCAGGGAATAGCTCGGCCGCGTTGGCGGTGGTTGTGCCTTCGGGCCACGTATCGCGAGTGTAAGGACCCAGCTTTGCCACCAACGATTCGTGCTGCTGCTTTGCCTGCTCAACCGTCCATTCAACGGTTCTTCTTGGTAAGACAACCGGCATAGACGAAGTCTTCAACGAGGAATCTTCCGACGCCTCTATGCTCGATTCCAGCTCCAGTGCGACATCAGCGTACACCTTGCCAAGTGCTGCGGTGTCTTCATGGGTGTGGAAATGATCTGACTGTCGGTTCCCAAACCACCAATCGAACGGGTGAATATCACCACCCGCACCTTGCAGAAACAGCGCAGTCGATCCGGGAAGTTCGGATTCGATGCTGGCGCACATTTCTCCCGGAAAATCAGCGGACCAACTCAGATATTGACCACCGTCCGATACACCGTGCAGCGGGTAATTTACCAGCAGCGCTTTGGTTTCTCGGCTGGCAACTGTCTGAACCTTCAGTGTGTGTACAGAGGTATCGATCTCTCTACCCGGGTACTGTCGATTGACTCCCCACCCTTCGAGCGAGCCCCTTCCATAACCGGTTGCCACTGGTTCCAGATCTTGAATTGCGTTGCGCACAGTCCCCGCTATGGTGTCCGCTAAAACCGATGAATACGGCCCCAATTCATCAGGAACCGAAAGCAGAAAATCTGGAGCCGTATGCGAGTGGCTCGAATTCAAGACAACGCTCTCTCGCGACACTCCTGTTAACGCGGAGATTCTCCGATACACCATGTCGGAAACGCTTCGGTGCATCCCGCAAATATCTAGAGCGATCACTGCAACTGTCGTGTCTGCCGATTGAAATACGACCGTTCGGCACAACAAGTCGCGATGAACTGAATCCGAGCGTCCCTTACGGAGCCCCCACTGTCCCATGTGGTAACCGACGGGCGGAGTGATCACCGCCCGGGCTACACCTGCACTGAGTAGAGCCATCCTATTCCCAGTTCTTGTATGTCCCAGAACCGGTCTTTTTCGCCATCTGGATTTGTACACCATCAGGATCGTACGCGTTCGAAATCGTACGCCCCGACTGTTGGTTTTCAAACGGCTCGAAAAGGAAATCAACGCCACCAAGGAATTTGATTTCCTTCGTGGCGTCGGCCGGATCGTCTACCTTGAAGGCAACGTGGTCGATTCCAACCTCCTGTCCCGGTTGAGCCTGGTGTAACTCAACCCGAACCGGATTCTCTTCGTCACCGTTGAACAGGAACACCGTTTCACCGTCATCTACGGTTCCTTCGGGATGAAGACCGTATTTCCGGTAAAACTCGATTGAAGCCTTGAGATCGCTCACGACAATGTCGAGGTGATCAAGTCCAAGAAGTTTCATTGTTGATATCTCCGCCTGAAAACCTCGCTACGGTCGAACGACAGTGCCGTCAGCACGTCGCACGTTGTCGAAGTGTCCGCCACCTTCTTCGTTGTGTGGGTACTTCGCTGCGAGTTCTTCGTTGATGTCGATGCCGAGTCCAGGTTGGCCGTTAGACCACATGTATCCATCTCGAATTTCAGGTGAACCAGGGAATATTTCCTTGATTCGGTCGCTGTAAATCGCTTCTTCCTGAATTCCAAAGTTGGAAATGCTCAGGTCAACGTTCAGGTGTGCTGCCTGCCCAACCGGAGAAACGTTTCCTGGTCCCTGGAATGCTGTTCGAATACCCATGAGTTCAGCCATAGCGGAGTACTTTCGTGCTGGAGTAATTCCACCGATCGGAGAAAGTCGAGTTCGAATGAAGTCGATCAGCTTTCCGTGGATCAACGGAACAACCTCTAGCGGGTTGTTGAAAATCTCACCAATCGAAAGTGGCGTGGAGCACTGCTCACGTACCCGCTCGTACCAGTGCGTTTCGTGCGGCGGCAGCAGGTCTTCAAGGAAGAACAGTTTGAATTGCTCGACTTCCTTGGCGAAATCGACCGCAAGGATGGTTGGAAGTCGCTCGTGAACGTCGTGCAGGAGTTCAACTTTCCAACCCAGGCTGTTTCGGATTCGATCGAGCAACGCTATAGCAGAGCGCATGTAAGGCTTCGGCTCGAAAATACCAGTGTTCTGGGCGTATCCATATCGATCATCGAAAGTGGCAGTCTTCTTCGTTATCCACTTCGGACCGTCTTGAGCGTCGCGATCCCGACCTTCTCCACCAGACGCTCCGTATGTCGCAAATCCTGGAGTAGCAACCTGAAGTCGGATGTGGTGGTATCCCTCCTCGAGGAATTTCCAGGCCTGATCCTCGACTTCTTCCGGAGAAGATGCAGAGGCGTGTGCGTATACAGCTGCTGCCTCACGCGCCTGTCCACCTAGGAGATCGTAAACTGGCATACCAGCAATCTTGCCTTTGATGTCCCAGAGCGCTTCGTCGATTCCGCTCAATGCGTTGTTCAGAATCGGACCATTTCGCCAGTACGAAGAAACGTGCGCTGATTGCCAGATGTCTTCGATGTCTTTGGTGTCTTTTCCGATCAAGAAAGGCTTCAGGTACTCCTCAATGGCTGCCTTGACAGCCTTCGGGCGAGTTCGAAGGGATGCGCAACCGAGACCATAGAGTCCAGGCTCAGTTGTCTCGATCTTCACAACGGTGAACCGTGCACCGGGCTCCGGCTCGGTGAGGATGACTTTGATATCTCGGATTTTGACGTTACTCATTCGTACTCTCGAACTCTCTCGTGACCATCCCAA